>DASVLX010000216.1:0-23865 GCA_036384655.1 Pseudonocardiaceae bacterium | reverse complement strand
GAGCTCGGGCCGGTCGCGGCGCCCGTGCGGGAGCGAACTCATGCGCGCCGGCCGGCCGCTGCTCGTGCCGACTCGGCGGCGCGGGTGCCTCGACTGGCCGATCCTCCGTTGCGCCGACCGGCGCAACCCATTCCGTCGTCTCGGGTACCATGATCATCGTGCGAGGTTGGTCCGACGACGGCGTGGCGTTCACCGGGCGCACCCGACGCGTTTCCGCCTCCGACGCCGGATCACGCCGCCGATCGTCCTGGCGGTCCGCCGGCCGGTGCGGTCGCCGCGCGGGGGGTCGGTCCTGGTGCGGTGTCTCGGGTTCGTCCTGGTGCGCCGCTGGCAACACGGGCGGCGATTTCAGTGGCGTGTTGCCGCCGGCCGAGATGACCCGGGTGGGTGGCTGGCCCCACGATCTCATCCTGGTGGACCGGGCCTGCAATGCGAAGCGCTCGACCAGGACCTCACCGCTGTTCAGCTGTTCCAGGTTGTCGCGAAGCGCCTGGAGTTCGGCGCGCAACAGCTCCAGGTCGTGCTGCCGTTCCTCCTCGATCTCGCGCCGCAGGTCCACCTCGAGCTGCAACTCGTGCTCGCGCCGAGCGGCGATCTCGCGCTCCAGCTCGACCTCGTAGACGGACTGCAGGTCGGCCGCCTCGTTCTCGCGTTCGCTTGCCTGCCGCCGATATCTGACGGCCAGGAAGATCGCGAGTACGGCCGCCCAGAGTGCGGCCAGCACACCAAAGCGTAACCACTGCGCGCTGTCGGTGAACACCAACAGGCCGGTGGACGCCAGCGCCAGAACCAGCGCCCCGATCATCATCGCTCGACTCACGCTGGCCCCGCGGTCCGCGCGAGTGTCACCGTCAGTCTCGTGGTCGCTGTCCCAGCCGTCCTCGGAATCAGACTCTCCGGAGCCGGTCATGAGGCATACGGTACCCGGCAGTTATCCGGCCGATACCGGAACGTGGCCGGGACACACCCGTCACGCGGCATCGCCGACGTGATCACGGAAGAGGCGCCGGACTACCGGGGATTGCTCTGGTCCGAGTGCTTCCGCTCGTCCTCGTCGTCCTTGGGAGCGCGGCAGTTGTACTCCAGCCAGAGCGCGGCGGCGATCAGCGCGAGGGCACTGACCAGGCCAATCACCGAGCTGGTGGAGTCGTTGGCGGCCGCGATGCTCTGGCCGCGGCGGGGCAGCGTGTACACCAACACGGCCAGCCAGGCGCCCGCCATCAACGCGCCCAGCACCGACGACGCCTTCGCCAGCGCGACGATGCGAACCGCGGTGACCGGGTTCATCGGCTCCACCGGTCGTGTGCCGGGCTTGTGGTGAGTTCGGCTACGCATGGTGAACGACAACCACAGCTCGATGGCGGCGAGCACCAGAAGAGTGAGCCCGGCCAGGTGAGGCAGCATCGGAACGGTGTCATAGGCGAACGTCACGTAGACGTTCACCAGCACGGCGGTCAGTGCGCCGATAATCAGCAGGTCCCTGGCCCGAGTGAACCTCATCACGCCGCCAGGGAGAGATCGTCGCGACGCCGCACCCCGGCCACCGAGTCCGCGTCCAGCGCCGCCAGTAGCTCGGTGACCGGACCATGGCCGGGAAGTTCGGCCGTCGGCTCGATGTCCAGCCAGGGAATGAGCACGGTGGCCCGCTTCGGGGTGCCCGGATGCGGCAACAGCAGTTCGGGATCGTCGGAACGCACACCGTCCACGGTGACCACGTCCACGTCCAGGGTGCGCGGTCCCCAGCGCTGCTCGCGCACCCGGCCGGCGGCGCTTTCCAGCTCCCGCGCGCGGGCCAGCCAGCCCCACTCGTCCACGTCGTCGGCGTCGACGATCAGCACCGCGTTGAGGAAGTCTGGCTGGTCCGTAACGCCCCACGGCCTGGTCTCATAGACCGGGGACACCGCCCGCACCGCGTCTGACAGCCCGCCGACGGCCAGCCTCAGGTAGCCGAGCCGGTCGCCCAGGTTGGAGCCGAGCGACAGCACCGCGCGGCTCACAGCACACCCCCGGCGGGGATCACCCGGCCGCCCCTGCCCCGGCCGGGCCGGCGCGAGCGCCGCACGGTGACCGCGACATCGGCGAAGTCCAACGGAATCGGCGCGGTGGGCTTGTGCACGGTGGCCTCGACCGCGTGCACCCGCCGGTCTGCCAGCACGTCCTCGGCTATCCGGGTGGCGACCGTCTCGATCAGCGCGCAGGGCGGCCCCGCCACGATCTCGGCGGCACGAGCGGCCAGCCCGGCATAGTCGAGGGTGTCGGCGAGGTCATCGCTGGCGGCCGCCCGGTCCAGGTCGATCCACACGGTCAGGTCGACGAGAAAGTCCTGGCCGTCACGCCGTTCCTGGTCGAACACACCATGCCGGCCGCGCACCCGCAGCCCGGTCAGGGTGATCCGATCGGTCATTCGGCTCCCCCGCGCGTCCACGCGGTCGCCACCGCGATCGCGTCCAGCGAACGGCCCACGTCATGCACCCGCACGCCCCAGGCGCCGGCCATCGCGGACAGCGCGGACACCGCGGCCGTCGCGTCCTCTCGGCCGTCCGGCGGGCGCAGCGTGCCATCGGTGTCGGCGAGCAGGCGGCCGAGAAAACGTTTGCGGGAGGCGCCGACCAGCACCGGGAAGCCAAGCTTCTGCAGCACGTCCAGGCGTTGCAGAAGGGCCCAGTTGTGCTCGGCGGTCTTGGCGAATCCCAGGCCTGGGTCCAGCACCAGAGAGCTCGCCGGCACGCCGGCCGCCAGTGCCGCGTCCACCCGTGCGGACAGCTCGTCCCGCACGTCGATGACCACGTCGTCATAGCGGGCCAGCTTGTCCATCTCGGTGCTGTGGCCACGCCAGTGCATCAGGATCCACGGCACGCCGCGCTCGGCCACCACCCTGGCCATGTCCGGATCGGCGAGCCCACCCGAAACGTCGTTCACGATGGCCGCACCCGCGTCCAGGGCCGCCTCCGCCACCGAGGCCCGCATCGTGTCCACGCTGACGACCACGCCCGCGTCGGTCAGTTCCCGGATCACCGGCACCACGCGACCGGCCTCCGCCTCGGGGTCGACGCGTTGGGCGCCTGGCCGGGTGGATTCACCGCCCACGTCAACGATGTCGGCACCCCGGTCCCGCATGGCCACGCCATGTGCCACCGCGTCCGATCGCCGCAGGTAGCGGCCGCCGTCGGAGAACGAGTCGGGCGTCACATTGAGCACGCCCATCACCACGCAACGGCCGGGCTCCGGCAGATCCCGCATCAGCGTCCCTTGATCAGGTCCAGCGCCTCGGCGCGCGCCGAGGCCGAATCACGAAGCAGGCCACGCACCGCGGAGGTGGTGGTCCGCGAGCCGGGCTTGCGGATACCCCGCATGCTCATGCACAGGTGCTCGGCCTCGATGACGACGATCGTGCCGCGCGGCTCCAGTCGTCGGGTCAGCGCGTCGGCGACCTGGGAGGTCAACCGTTCCTGTACCTGCGGCCGGCGGGCGTACAGGTCCACCAGCCTGGCCAGCTTGGACAGCCCGGTGACCCGGCCGCGCTCGTTGGGAATGTAGCCAACATGCGCGACGCCATGAAACGGCAGCAGATGGTGCTCACACAGGCTGTACATCGGGATGTCGGTGACCAGGACCAGTTCCTCGTGGCTCTCGTCGAACGTGCGCGCCAGCACGGCGTCCGGATCGGCGTACAGCCCGGCGAACAGCTCACGGTATGCCTTGGCCACCCGGTGTGGCGTGTCCTTCAGCCCGGCACGGTCCGGGTCCTCGCCGCAGGCCAGCAGCAACTCACGAACGGCGGCCTCGGCCCGCGCCTGATCAAATCGGCGCGGGCCGATTCCGTCGACCGTCGTCTCGTAGGCACTGGTCGTGGTCACGGCGTCCATTCAGCCTGGTCCGTCGGCTCAGTCGTCACCCGAGGAGCCGCGCTCACCGTTCTCCGGACCGTTGTTCTGCCCGGAACCCCGCTGCCAGGCGGGAACCCAGGGCTGGCCCGGCGGCGTGGTGGCCGGAACCCATCCGGGGGGCGCGCCGTAGTACGGCGGTCCCGGCGGGGTCGACCCGGCCGGCGGCTCATTGTCATTGCCCGAATTCGGGCCGGCGTTGGGCGCGGAGTTCGGCGCGACGTACTGGTCCGGGGTGGGCTGCCCGCCGTAGGGCGGCACCGACTGCTGGCCGGACGGCCAGCCACCCGGCTGCGGCGCTCCGTACGGGCCGCCACCATTGGAACCCGGCTGCGGGGTCGGGAAGGGAGCGCCCGTGCCGGGCAGTTCCGGCACACCGGGCACACCGCCCAGCGGACTGGGCTCCGGCTGCGGCGGAACCGGCGGCCACGGTTCGCCGCGCTCGGCGGCCAGCTCGGCCGGCGACTTCACCGGCGGCTTGTCCGAGGGCGTGCGGCCACCGAAGTCGTTGAAGGCGGTGATCCGAGGCCGCTTCTCGACCCGGGCGAACACTCGCTCCAGGTCCTTGCGGTGCAGGGTCTCCTTCTCCAGCAGCTCCAGCACGAGGTCGTCGAGCACGTCCCGGTAGGTGTTGAGCACCTCCCAGGCCTCGGTGTGCGCGGCCTCGATCAGCGCCCGGACCTCCTCGTCGATCTCATGCGCGACCTCCAGCGAGTAGTCCGGCTGGTGGCCCATGGACCGGCCGAGGAACGGATCACCCTGGTCCTGGCCGTAGCGAACGGCGCCGAGCCGAGCGCTCATGCCGTACTCGGTCACCATCGCCTTGGCGATCTTGGTGGCCTGCTCGATGTCGCTGGAAGCACCGGTGGTCGGCTCGTGGAAGACCAGTTCCTCGGCCGCACGGCCGCCCAGCGCGAACACCAGCCGGGCGATCATCTCGGACCTGGTCATCAGCTCCTTGTCGTCCTCCGGCACGGCCAGTGCGTGTCCGCCGGTGCGCCCCCGGGCGACGATGGTGAGCTTGTAGACCGGTTCGATGTCGGGCATCGCCCACGCGGCCAGGGCGTGACCGCCCTCGTGGTAGGCGACGAGCTTCTTCTCCTTCTCGGAGATGATCCGGCTCTTCCGGCGTGGACCACCGATCACCCGGTCGACCGACTCCTCCAGCGCGGCCCCGGTGATCAGGTGCCCGTTCTCCCGCGCGGTGAGCAGAGCGGCCTCGTTGATCACGTTGGCCAGGTCGGCACCGGACATCCCGATGGTCCGCTTGGCCAAGCCGTCGAAGTCGACGTCCGCGGCGAACGGCTTGCCCTTGGCGTGCACGGCCAGGATCGCGCGGCGGCCGCGCAGGTCCGGCGACGCGACCGGGATCTGCCGGTCGAAACGGCCGGGCCGCAGCAGCGCCGGGTCCAGGATGTCCGGGCGGTTGGTGGCCGCGATCAGGATGATCCCGCCGCGCGCGTCGAACCCGTCCATCTCGACCAGCAACTGGTTCAGGGTCTGCTCACGCTCGTCGTGACCGCCGCCGAGGCCGGCGCCACGCTGGCGACCGACCGCGTCGATCTCGTCCACGAAGATGATGCAGGGCTGGTTCTGCTTGGCCTGTTCGAACAGGTCGCGCACCCGGGAGGCGCCGACACCGACGAACATCTCCACGAAGTCCGAACCGGAGATCGAGTAGAACGGCACCCCTGCCTCGCCGGCGACCGCCCGGGCGAGCAACGTCTTACCGGTGCCGGGCGGGCCGTACAGCAGAACGCCCTTGGGGATCTTCGCGCCCAGCGCCTGGTACCGGCCGGGATTCTGCAGGAAGTCCTTGATCTCCTGCAGTTCCTCGACGGCCTCGTCCGCACCGGCCACATCCGCGAAGGTGGTCTTCGGCATGTCCTTGGACAACTGCTTGGCCCGGGACTTACCGAAGTTGAGCACCCGGTTGCCGCCACCCTGGGCGTTGTTCATCATCCACATGAGCAACAGCAGCAGCAGGCCCAGCGGCACCACATAGATCAGGACCTGGGTAAGGATCGAGTCCTGGGTGACCTTGGTGTCGTAGGAGATCTTGTCCTTGTTGAGCTGGTCGAAGATCTCCTGCTCGACGCCACCACTACCGGGGTAGTAGGCGATGATCTTGGCGTCGCCGTTGAACGGCTTCTTCAGCTCCAGCTTGAGCTGCTGTTCCTTGTCGGAGATGGTGGCCTTGGAGACATTGTTCGTGGCGATCTGGGTAAGCGCCTGTGACGTGGTCACCTGCGTGAAACCACGGTCGCTATTGAACAGAGTGCTGAAGGCGTAATAAAGCAGCAACAACGCCACTATCCACAGCAGCGGGTTGCGCAGCAGGCGCTTACGGTCCATTCACCTACGGCCGGTGGCCTCGACCCTCCCAAAACTCGCGTTAGACCTGGGGTCCCCACCCTCCGGGCGGAGGGCACACGACTTCCACTCAGGGTACAGCCCGCAGCCGGGCTGTCCGGCCTTCGGCCGTGGCCCCACGTAAGGCTGTAACGGACGGCCGCTCCGATACGTTCCCGATCGTCGGGCGAACATCACGCGAACGGGACGATCTGGGATCAAACGGGCAGCGGCAGGTTGATCGACGGAGGATCGCCGACGGATCAGGACGAGTAGACCTTCGGGTCCAGGGTGCCGATGTAGGGCAGGTCCCGGTACCGCTCGTCGTAGTCCAGCCCGTACCCGACCACGAAATCGTCGGGAATGTCGAAGCCCACATATTTCACCGGCACGTCGGCCTGCAGCGCATCCGGCTTGCGCAACAGCGTGCACACGTCCAGCGACGCTGGGTGCCGGGACTCCAGGTTCCGGCGCAGCCAGGACAGCGTCAGCCCGGAGTCGATGATGTCCTCGACGATCAGCACGTCGCGGCCGGCGATGTCCCGGTCGAGGTCCTTGAGGATGCGGACCACGCCAGAAGAGGTGGTGGCCGAGCCATATGAGCTGACCGCCATGAATTCCAGTTGCACGGGCACCGGCAGTGCCCTGGCCAGGTCGGTCATGAACATGACCGCACCCTTGAGCACGCCCACCAGCAGCAGGTCCGCTCGTGGCCGCGGGGGACGGTCGGCAGCGATCTGCTCGGCCAGTTCGCCGACCTTGTCGGCGATCTGTTGCTCCGTGATCAGCACGTTGGCGATGTCGCCCTCGTACACCAGCCGGCTCCCTTACTCCCGCGCCACGGCGTCAGTCAGTTATGCGGTGATTCGCATAGTGATTCGCATGGTCGAGCGTGAGCCTGCCACGTGCGCGCTCCACGACAAAACCGCCGGGCAGCCACACACCACCCTGACCGTGCCAGGAACCCACCAGATCGTCCGTGGAGCGCAGCTGCGCGTCCGTGATCTCGCGCACTCCGCCGTCCAGCAGCCATCGGCGCAGCACCCGGCGCCGCACGGCCGGTGGCACAGCGGTCAGCCTGGCGACATCCAGACCGCCGACGTCCAGCTGACCGTGCGCGGTGGGTTCCGGCAGCACCGTGGACTCCGCCAACACCCGGTCCGCCCACTGGTCCAGGGCCTCGCCGTCGTCGCGCAGTTGCGCGGCCGTGCGGGCCAGCGCGCCGGCCAACCCGCCGGCCAGCACCTCGTCCAGCAACGGCAGTACCTCGGTGCGCAGCCGCACCCGGGTGAACCGGGGATCGACGTTCTGCGGATCGGCCCACGGCCGCAGGCCCAGCCGGGCGCAGGCGGCCACCGTGATCCGGCGGGGAATGTCCAACAGCGGCCGCCCCCACGGCGGATCCAGCGGACGCATCCCCGCGATCGATCGCGGCCCGGACCCCCGGCCCAGTCCCAGCAGCACGGTCTCCGCCTGATCGTCACGGGTGTGACCGAGCAGCACCAGCGCGTCCGGCGCCGGCAGCGCCGCCCGCAGCGCCGAGTACCGGGCGCGCCGCGCGGCCGCCTCCATACCGCCGGGTCCGTCAACCACCACGGTGAGCACCCGCGCGGTGGCCAGCCCCAGTTCACGAAGCACCTCGGCGGCGTGCTCGGCGACGTCGGACGACCCCGGCTGCAGGCCGTGATCGACCACCAGACCATGAACGCGCAGCCCGATTTGCCGGCCCACGTATACGGCGCCGGCCGCCAGCGCCAGGGAGTCGGGACCGCCGGACACCCCGACGGCCAGCTCACCCGAGCCGAGAAAGCCCTCTTCCCGGGCCAGGCAGGCCCATCGCCGGATCGCGGCGCGCACCGCGGGAACGGCGTCCTGGTCCGGGATCGACCCGCCGGTCATCCGTTCCACCCCGTGGTTGCCGTCTTCCGTCTCGCTTGCTTCCGTCCTGCTTGCCGGACTGGCCCGCTAGCCGTGCACCCGAGCGAGCCAGCGGTCCGGATCGAGGATCTCGGCCCTGCTGGGCAGCGACTCCGGACTCGACCAGACCGCGTTGAAGCCTGTCATGCCCACCGCGGCGACCACATGCCGGGTGAACGCCGCTCCCTCGGTGTACTGCCGGATCTTGGCCTCCACGCCGAGCAGCGTGCGCAGCACCCGGTCCAGCAGCCCACCGCCCTGGCGGCGCTGGGCGAACCGGCGCCTGATCTCCACGACCGACGGCACCACCTCGGGCCCGACCGCGTCCATCACATGATCGGCGTGCCCCTCCAGCAGGGTGGACAGCGCGATGAGCCTGTCCAGCACGGCACGCTGCTCCGGCGAGGACAACAGTTCGACCAGTCCGGGCGCGCTGCCCAGGCCGTTGCCGTTGTTACCGGCCCGCAACCGGTCCCGGGCCGCCCTGACCAGCTCGGGTAGCCGGCCGAAGCCGTCCAGCGACCGTTCGTCGATGCCGCGCAGCAGCTTGGCGACCTCGCCGGCGAAGTAGTCGCGCAGCCAGGGCACCGCCGTGAACTGGACCCGGTGCGTGCTCTCGTGCAGCACCACCCACAGTCGGAAGTCGGTGGCCGACACCTCCAGTGCCCGTTGCGCGCCGACCACGTTGGGGGCGACCAGCAGCAACCGCCCGGCATCGCCACCAAACGGGTCGTACTGTCCCAATACCCGGGAGCTGAGGAACGCCAGCACCACACCGGCCTGCATGCCGGCCGTGCCGGCCAGAACCCCGCCGAACGGACCGCCGTAGCCGGCCGGCAGGGCACCATCGGTCAGGCTGGCGAGCCCGTCGGCGGCGGCCCGCACCCAGCCCGGCCGGTCCACCACCTCACTCGGGTAGAGCGGCAGCCCGGCACCGAGGCCGGTCAGTTCGCGCACATGTTGTTCGGCGACCGTGGTGACCTGGCGCAACTCCAGCACTGCCTGGCGGGCTTCGCCCGGTTCAACGGGCGGACCACCACGCGCCAGCAGTTGCCCGGCGCTGGCCGCCACAGACCAGTCAACTGGGGAAACGCCGTCACCGTTCACACTGGCGACGGTACCTGTTTCCGGCGTCGCTTAGCGACAGCCGCATCCGCGCAAGGTCGCCGTCATGACGTCCAGTGCGGCTGGAGCGACCGAACTCGTGTCCGCCGCCGGCGCGCCATTGGACATGAACGCGAACACCAGCACCCGGTTGTCCGAGTCCAGCACCAACCCGGTCATGGTGTTGACGCCCAGGCTGCTCAGGGTTCCGGTCTTGGCGCGCACCCAGCCGCGGCCGGCCGCCGAGGCGGCGGTGTCGAAGTGGTTGTAGGCGGAGTTGAGGGTGCCGGTCGGGGCGTCCGCCACGGGCAGACCGGTGAGCAGCGGCCGGAGTTTGGCCGTCCTCGGGTCCGATCCGTTGCCGGCCGCGACCTGGATGATCGACGCCAACAGCTTCGCCGGTACCTGGTCATCCGTGGACAGCCCGCTGCTGTCCACCAGGGAAACGCCGGTCGTGTCGAAACCGTTGCGCTTCAACACATCCAGCACACCATTCACCGAGCCCGAGAACGACTCAGGCTGACCGTCGGCCTTGGCGACCTGCCGGCCGATCATCTCCGCCAGCACGTTGTCGGAGATGTTCAGCAGGTTCGACACCAGATCGGCGATCGGCGCCGAATGCACCACACCGAGCACCCTGGTGCCGGTCGGCGCTGTACCGAAGCTCACGGCCGAGGCCGGCAGGCCCAGCCGGCTGGCGAGTTGGGCGCCGACGGCCTGGGCTGGGCTGGCGGTGCGCGCGCCGTCCGGGTCGGTCGGGTTGAGCCGGCCGCCGTCCATCATCGCCGCCTGGATGGGCGTGAAGTTGCCGCCCTGGATGTCAGCGGTGGACCAGCCCTGCGCCTGGGTCGCGCCGGAGAACTGACTGATGTCCACCACGACGTTGGTGATCGGTCCGGTGGCGTTCTTCCGGATCTGGGCGACCAGATCGTCCAGCCGCGCGGCGCCCGGATACACCGACTGGGAGGTACCGGACAGCGAGTTCAGCGTCGGGTCACCGCCGCCGACCAGCACGACCGTTCCGGCGCTGCTGCCCTGCACCACCTTGGTGTCCAGGGTGCTGAGCTGGTTGAGCGACAACAGCGCGGCCGCCGAGGTGAGCAGCTTGTTGGTGGACGCGGGTGTCATCGGGGTGCCGGCGTTGTCGGACCACAGCACGGTGCCGGTGTCGGCGTCCAACACCATCCCGGTGAACGTGCCCAGCGACGGGTTGGCCGCCTGCGACGCCAGCGCGGTCGTGATTCCAGCGGAACTCGGCGTCGGCGCCGAGGCGCTCGGCGCCCGCAGGCTGGCCGAGAAGTCGATCGGTGACGGCGGCGCGGCCGTGGGCTGCAGGCCATGGGTGAGCAGCCCGACCCGCTCGACCACGTTCGTCGGCCCCACCACCAGCGCCCCCGCCACGGCCGCCACCAGCACCAACGCGCCACAGATCAGCGCGATCCGGCGCGCGCGGTGCCGTCGCCGTGGTACAGCCCGCTCGGTCTCCGGCGCGGCCTCGGGCGCGATCGGCGGAAGGTCATCCTCCAGCCCCGTGAAGGCCGATCCGGCCATCGCCGGCTCATATCGCCTGGGCTCGAACAGGTTCGACTCCGACCTGGTCGGCTCGGCTCGCGTTGACTGCCGCTCGGTGGGAAGCGGCGGGAGCATCGGCATCGGCCGGGGCCGGGCGATCAGTTCGGTGCGCGGCTCGGGTCGCACCGGCGGCGGTGCCGGCGTCAGTCTCTGCGGGAGCGTTGGCGGAACATTGGCCGGAGCGAGTGGCGGAGCGTCCCGCAGCACCGGAATGAACTGTGTCCGCTCGGTCGCGGTCGGATCCGGCAGATCCTTCGGCAGGTATCGGGTTTCGCCGGCGACCGGTGCCGGGTCCACCGTCGAGTCCGGCGGGGTGATCGGGCCGATCACCGGCAGGATCTGGGTTTCCCCGGCATCGTCGGCGGGCCGCGGAAGCGTCGGCCGGGGTGCCGGGTGCTCGTCCGTCGGCCAGCTCGGGGCGGTCGGGGCAAACCGGTCGGGCGCGGTCGGCTGATGGTCGGGGATCCGCCTGGGCAGCGGCTTCAGCTCGGGTGGGTACTCCGGCGTGGCGGTGGGCCAGGCCGCCTCGTCCGGGGTGGTCTCGGGCGCCTCGACCGGCGGCATGAGCCGGGTTTCGCCAGCGAGATCGTCGGCTTCCGCGAGATCGTCGGGCGCGAGAACGGACAGGCCGTCGCCGAGTGTGTCGTCCAGGGTGTCGTCAACCGGCGCCGGCACATCATGCAGTTCGGTGTCGGACGGCTCCGGCCAGGCGGTTTCCGATGCGTCCGGCCACGCGTACTCGATGGTCGCGGCCGGTGCGGCCTCGGCCGGCTCCTCGGGGCGCTCCGGTTCCGGTTCCGGCTCGGGTACCGGCGCGGGCTCGGCGACGGGCTCGGGTTCGGCCCGCGGCTGTGGTTCCGGCTGAGGCTGTGGTTCCGGTTCGGCCGGGACCACGGCGGCGGGCTGCTCCGCCGACTCCTCCGGCGCTTCCTCCGCTTGTTCCGGACCCTCGTCGAAGTCCGTCGGCCACGACGGCCACAGCGGCTCGGCAAACGCGGGCGGCTCGGCAAACGCGGGCGGCTCGACCGGCTCGGCCGCTGCCGCGGGCTCGGCCGGTACGGGGATCTCCCGTTCGGGCTCGGCGGCCTCGGTGGCCTTGGCCGGCGCCTCGGTGGTTCCAGGGACCTCGGCTACCTCGGTGAGGTGCTCGGCCGGCCGGGGCTCGGTGGCCGGTTCGGCCGGTGGCGCCGCCTCCGCTTCTACTGGCTGGGGTTCGACGGGCTCGGCCGAGGCGACGGGCTCCGCGGCCTCGGACTGTCCGGCAGCCTCGGGCTGTTCGGCGGGTTCGATCGGCTGAACCGGTTCGCTGGGTTCAACCGGCTCCGGCGATTCAACAGGCGCCTCGGCGGCCTCCGCCGGTGGCGCCGCGACCGACTCATCGACAGCCTGATCGACAGCCTGATCGACATTGCCCGGCCGTTCGGGCTCCTCCGCCGCTTCGGCGCCGATGGTCTCGTCGGCGTCAGCCGCCTCGGCCGGCTGTTCCACTTCGGCAGGCACGTTCCCGTCGACGGCCTCGGCCGGCGTCTCGGTGGGCGTCGTCTCGGTTTCGACGGGAGACTGCTGGACCGGCGCCAGCACCTTCGTTCGGTCGGGGTCTGGTGCGGACTCATCCGCGTCCGACCGTTCCGGGCCCGGCTCGTCGGTTACGGCCGAGGCGGCCTCCGCCGCCGGCTCGGGCGTGTCCTCGGCCCGATCAGGGCCGTGATCGTCGGCCGCCTTCTCGGTGGAATCGTCTGGCTCGGCCGGCGGCGGTGGGCCGTCCGATTCGGCCGGCGGCTCGGCATCCGCGCTGGAGTCGGCGTCGGCCTTCGTCCCGTCAGCTCGCGCGTCGGTCTCGGGCGCGGCGGCGTCCGGGACGTCGGCCGGTTCGGTCCGCTCGGCGGATTCGGTGGCCGCGGCAGCCGCGTTGAGGAGCGAGCCGATCGGCAGCTTCACGGTCTCGGCGCCGTGCGTCTCGGCGGCCTCGGTCGGCGTCCGCCGGGCGGGTTTGTCGACCGGATGATCAGGCCTGGCGTCGTGCGGATTCACGCGCGGGCCGCCATCGGGCGTCTCGGCTGATTCCGGCACGCGGGCCTCCTCCAACCACGACTGCTGGAAACGCGGCGACCACATCGCAGGGTGTCAACGAACACGGCCGAGCGGTCGGTCCACCACGCGTGGTCCAGACTAGTAGGTAGCAAACACCGCCACTGAGACGAGGACGGCGTGGAGTTCGACGTCACGATTGAGATACCCAAAGGACAACGGAACAAATACGAGGTGGACCACAAAACCGGCCGCATACGCTTGGACCGGACCCTGTTCACCGCCACGCAGTACCCCGCCGACTACGGCTTCATCGATGACACACTGGGCCAGGACGGCGACCCGCTCGACGCATTGGTACTGGTGAAGGAGCCGACGTTTCCGGGTTGTCTGATCCGCTGCCGAGCGATCGGCATGTTCCGGATGACCGATGAGAAGGGGCCGGATGACAAGGTCATCTGCATCCCGGTGTATGACCCGCGGCAGGAGCACCTGCGCGATATTCATCACTTGAACAAGTTCTACCGGCTGGAGATCCAGCACTTCTTCGAGGTCTACAAGGACCTCGAACCCGGCAAGAGCGTGGAAGGCGCGAGCTGGGTCGGCCGAGCCGAAGCCGAGGCGGAGATCACCAGGTCGTTCGAGCGGGAGCAGGCCGCCATCGAGCACGGCGAGGCCTGATCGAGTTCCGCTGGCCGGCACCGAGAACACGGTGCCGGCCAGCAGGTCTCAGGCAGTGGATCTCAGGCAGTGGATCTCAGGCAGGGGATCTCAGGCGGCCCAGCCCGGCATGGGGTAGTTCGCCAGCAGGTCCCGCACCTCGCGCGCGATCTGGTCGATGGCCTCGTCGTCGCCCTTGTTGGCGGCCGCGATCGCCCGGTCGATCCAGTCCGCGATCACGGGCATTTCGTTGACACCCAGGCCGCGGGTGGTGATCGCTGGGGTACCCAGCCGAACGCCGGAGGGGTCGAACGGCTTGCGAGGGTCGAACGGCACCGTGTTGTAGTTGAGCTCGATGCCCGCCCGGTCCAACGCCTTGGCGGCCGGCTTGCCGCCGATCCCCTTGTTGGTCAGATCGACCAGGATCAGGTGGTTGTCGGTGCCACCGGAGACCAGGTCGTAGCCGCGCTCGATCAGCGCCGCGGCGAGTGCCTTGGCGTTGGCGACGATCTGGCGCGCGTAGTCGGTGAACGACGGCTTCGCGGCCTCGCTCAGGGCGACCGCGATGGCGGCGGTGGTGTGGTTGTGCGGACCGCCCTGCAGACCGGGGAAGACCGCCTTGTCCAGCGGCTTTGCGTGCTCGGCGTCGGACAGCAGCATCGCGCCGCGCGGACCGCGCAGGGTCTTGTGCGTGGTGGTCGTGATCACCGAGGCGTGACCGACGGGCGACGGGTGCGCGCCACCGGCGATCAGTCCGGCGATATGCGAGATGTCGGCCACCAGCAGGGCGTCGACCTCGCGGGCGATCTCGGCGAACGCGGCGAAATCGATGGTGCGCGGGATCGCGGTGCCACCACAGAAGATCACCTTCGGCCGCTCGGCCTTGGCCAGGTCGCGCGCCTCGTCAAGGTCGACCCGCCCGGTGTCCTTGCGCACGCCGTACTGCACGCTGTGGAACCAGCTGCCGGTCAGCGACACGTTCCAGCCGTGGGTGAGGTGGCCGCCATGCGGAAGCGACATGCCCATGACGGTGTCGCCCGGCTTGAGAAAGGCGAAATACACGGCCAGGTTGGCCGGCGAGCCGGAGTACGGCTGGACGTTGGCGTGCTCGACGCCGAACAGTGCCTTCGCCCGCTCGATCGCCACACGTTCGAGCGGGTCGATCAGCTGCTGGCCCTCGTAGTAGCGGCGGCCGGCATAGCCCTCGGAGTACTTGTTGGTGAGAATGCTGCCGGTCGCTTCCAACACGGCCTTGGACACGTAGTTCTCGGAGGGGATCAGGCGGACTTTCTCGAACTGACGCCTCGCCTCCCCCTCGATCAACTGGGCGATCTCCGGGTCGGCGGCGGTCAGGTCTGGGATCGGGGGCTCAAGCATCGGTGGGTGCCTCCTGGCTGTAGCTTGCCAACACGGGGGACCCAGGCGCGCGGTGCCCGCCGTCGTTGCTCCCCGGTGGTTGATTCCACCCGAACACGCCAGTCGCGACGGCCCCTACCTTAAACTGTGCGGCCCTGCTCGCCCTAACTCGGCGTGCTGATCGGGACATCAAGGCCGCGGGAGGCGATGACACGCGCGCTGCCGTCGGCGAGCCGGTAGTACAGGCCCACCACGGCGGTCCGACCGGCGTCGACCCGCTGGGTGAGCACCCGGGAGCGGGCCAGCAGCAGGTCGACGGTGTGCCCGATGTGCTCGGCCAGGATCTCCTCGGGTCGCACGCGCCCGGCGGCCCGCGCGGCGAGGACGCTGGGAGTCACCCGCTCCACGACGTCCCGGATGTAGCCCAGCGGCGTGTTTCCGTCCTCGAGCGCGGCGCAGGCGGCGTGCACGGCACCGCACGAGTCGTGGCCGACGACCGCGAGCAGCGGACAGTCCAGCACGTCCAGCCCGTACTCGATGCTGCCGAGTACCTCGGCACCCATCACATGGCCGGCGGTGCGCACCACGAACAGGTCTCCGAGACCGCGGTCGAAGACGATCTCGGCCGCCACCCGCGAGTCGGAACACCCGAACACCACGGCGAAGGGCCGCTGCGCGGGCACGATTTCGGCGCGGCGGGTGGTGTCCTGGTTCGGATGCTCCGGCGCCCCGCCAACGAACCGCCGATTACCCGCCAGCAACAGCCCGAACGCCTCCCCCGGCGTCACCGACGTGATCTCCGTCATCCCCGCACCCTAGCGAGGCAATACGACATCCCGTAGACACCCCATGAACACCCAGTAACCCCAATACCAGCAACACACATCGCGAAGGAGCAACACCACGATCCCTTTTGGGGACGGCCAGACCTGAACGGTCAACACTCGGCAAGTCACGCACGCGCTGAGCAACACCACATGATTGCCAAGCCGTGCTGGTTTCTCCACGCAGAACCACGCTGGTACGCCAGGAGCTCGCACCGTGACCCCGTTTGGGGAGCTCAGTCTGAAGGACGACCCGACGAGTCGCGCACACGGGACGAGCAACACCACACACATGGTTAACCAAGCCGTGCTGGTTCCCTCTGAACAGAACCACGCTGGTACGCGAGGAGCTCGCACCGTGATCCCGTTTGGGGCCAGGACAAGCCCTGGCCCCAAACGGTCAACAAGCTCAATCGGCTCGGCGAGTCTCGCACGCGCTGAGCAACACCACATGATTGCCAAGCCGTGCTGGTTTCTCCACGCAGAACCACGCTGGTACGCCAGGAGCTCGCACCGTGGGGGGTCTGGGGGGCTCGGCCCCCCAACATAATGAAGGGCGACCCCGCGAGGCGCATCGCGCCGAGCAGGGTCGCCCAGAGCCCGAGCCGCCTTCGGGATTCGAACCCGAGACCTACGCATTACGAGTGCGTTGCTCTGGCCGACTGAGCTAAGGCGGCAGCGGCGTTGAGTGTAGCGGGAAAGGACCAGTCACCACAGGGCGGGACCGATTCGCACCCTCAGCCCCGGTACAGCGAGGACAGCATCGCCTCGATCGCGATGCGCGGCTTCACGTTCCACTCGATCGCGGTGCGGCAGGCCAACACCGCCTCCAACCGACGCAACGCCGACTCCGGGGCCCAGTTCGACGCGGCCCGCGCGGACTCGGCCGCGTGATCGGGATGGGTCAGCGGCGCGCCGCCGCCGGCCGCGGTCACCAGCACGTCCCGGTAGAAGCCGGCCAGGTCGATCAACGCGAGATCCAGGGCGTCGCGTTGGGCCCGGGTCGCCCGGGATTTCTGCCGCTTTTCCAGATCCTTCAGCGCGCCCCTGGCGCCCCGCGCGGTGCCGGCGGTGCCCCTGCCGGTGCCGCCGGCACCCATCGCGGTCTCCAGTGCCTCCCGCTCGGCGGCATCCCGGCCCTCGGTGATCGCGGCCGCCTCGGTCTCGGCCGTAGTCACCAGATCGTCGGCGCAGCTGAACACATCGGCGAGGCGGTGCAGCGCGAGTGGCACTCGCAGCACGGCCTCACGGTGCTCCCGCGCGTTGGCATCCCTGGCCAGCCTTCGAGCCCGGCCGACATGGCCGCCGCACACCGAGGCCGCCCAGGCCGCGGTTTCCCGGTCGATGCCGTCACGGACCGCCAGGACCTCCGCGATATCGGCGGCCGGCGGGGTACGTAGCGCCATCCGGCGACACCGCGACCGGATCGTCACCGACACGTCCTCCGGATGATCGGATGGTGCGCAGAGCAGGAACACGGTCCGGTCCGGTGGTTCCTCGACCGCCTTGAGCAGCGCGTTCGCAGCACCCTCGGTCAGCCGGTCGGCGTCGGCGATGATCACCACCTGCCACCGGCCGTTGGTCGGCCGGCGGGCGGCGGCCTGTACCAGCGACCGCATCTCCGCGACCGAGATCGACAGTCCCTCCGGTTCCACGAACCGGACGTCCGCATGGGTGCCGGCGAGTGTCGTCCGGCAGCCCGCGCAGACTCCGCAACCGCGTCCCTCCGCACACTGCAGCGCCGCCGCGAAGGCCCTGGCCGCCACCGTGCGCCCGGATCCGGGCGGACCAGTGAACAGCCAGGCGTGGGTCATCGCCTGGCTGTCGGGTTCGCCGCCGGCCACCAGGGTGGCCGCGGCCTCGGCGGCCGCGCGCAGCACAGTCACCGTCGGTGCCTGGCCCACCACCTCCGACCAGACATCCGGCGTCCGTGCCGGGGAGATGGATTCGGCGGTCGTGCTCATGCCGCCATTGTGGTCGGTCGCCAACATCACGGCGTGGGCGGCGCGCTCGGCTCACCGACCGGCTCGGCCGCGGGCCCGCTGGTCCGGCCATCGGCGGCGGACTTCGCGCCGTCGGCCTCGTTCGATGTCCCGGCGTCGGTGCCAGTGCCAGTTTTGGTGCCGACTTCGATGCCGTGCTCGGCGAGCACCGGCAGCAGCGCGCCGCGCACCCGTTGCGTGACCTCGTCGCGGGTGCCGTCCGCGTCCACCACGCGATAGCGGTCCTTGTCGGACTCGGCGAGTTCGGCGAGCAGCCGGCGCACCCGCCATTCCGGCTCGGCCGCCGGGCTCTCGGGCGTCCGGTGCGGCAGCCGGTTCGGGTCACGGTCCAGCAGCACCACGACATCCGGCCGCAACCGGCCGGTGGCCAGATCGGCCAGGTTCGCCAGCTCGGCGGGATCCAGCCTGCCGAGCCGCCCGCTCTGCGCCAGCGGTCCGTCGCAGTGCCACTCCATCACCACCACGTCACCGGCCTCCAGGGCCGGCATGACCTGGCGCTCGATGATGTCGGCGGACACGGCCGCAGCCAGCAGCGCCTGCGCGCGCGACCCCGACAGTGCCGACTCGGCCAGCAGCGTGGCCAGTCTGGCCTGGTCATTGGGTGGATCTCCGGCCAGTTTCACGGTGATTCCGGCATTCCGCAGCCACTCCACCAGCCGTCCCGCCTGGGTCTCGGCGTCCAGCCGGTTGTCACCCTCGACGAGGATCAACAGGCCCTTGACCCGACGTCGCCGACGCCCGAACGCGGCCAGCAGGTTCGCCACGATCGGCTCGGTGCTCCGGTCCCCCATCTGCCGGTACGCGAGCAGACCGGCCAGCGCGGCGAGCAGACCGGCGGCGAACAGCACCGGCCGGGTTCCGTCGACGGTGATCCGGCTGCCGAACAGCGTCCAGGTCCGGCTGCTCACCAGACCGACCACCAGCGGCACCAGCAGTGCCGCCGTGAACAGCACGACCTTCATCAGCGCCTGGTAAAGGGAGTTGATCCGGCCGCGGATCGCGTCGTCCACCTCGGTGCCGATGATCGTGATGCCGGCCAGGAACGCGACCCCGGCGCAGGCGCCCAACGCCATCACGACAACCAGCGAGACCCACAGGTGCGGGGACAACGCGACGAGCACCAGCGCCAGGCCGGCGAGCACGATCGCGACCC
This sequence comes from Pseudonocardiaceae bacterium, assembly GCA_036384655.1. GTDB lineage: Bacteria > Actinomycetota > Actinomycetes > Mycobacteriales > Pseudonocardiaceae > DASVLX01. The sequence goes on along the minus strand of DASVLX010000216.1, from coordinate 5,012 downwards.
CGTACAGCCGGGTCCGCGACATCTGCCGGGACAGCCGGGGCGCCACCACCATGCCGATGCCGAGGCCCACGAACAGCGCGACGAACAGCATGCCGAACGTCGCCTCGCCGCCGAGCAGGCTCCTCGCGTACTGCTGGGCGGAGCCGATCACGGCGCCGCCGGCCGCGAACGCGCCGATCATGCCGAGCAGCAGACCTCGGATCAGCGGCGTTGTGCGTGCGAACCGGATGCCGTCGGCGAACATCGCCAGCAGGCCGGGCTGCTTGTTCTCCCTGGCGGCCCTCCGGCGTTCCTCCATGATGTGGGTCCGGCCGGACAGCTCCGGGATGCGCAGCCACACGATGATCGCGGCGGTGAGGTAGAGCAGCCCGTTGATCATCACGATGACCCGGGCGATACCCAGCCCCTCCGTCCACATGTGCAGGGCGGTGCTGATACCGGTCACGGTGGAGTACAGCCCGGCGGCGGCGACCACAGCGACGCCGTAGGTCATCACCAAGCCCAACTGGGTGGCGGTTTCCACCTGGTCCTTGCGCCGCAACAGGTTGGGGATCGCGGAGTCCTTGGCCGGAATCCACATCATCGCCGTGCAGCCGATGAGGAAGTTCGCGGCCAGCAGCCACCACCACGTCCCCACCACGGCGATGGACAGGAACAGCCCGCACCGCAACAGGTCCACGGAGATCATCACGGTGCGCCTGTCGAACCGGTCCGCCAGCAGGCCGCCGAGTGGGGCGAAGATCAGGCCCGGCAGCAACTGAGTGGCGACCACCGCGCTGAACCCGAAACTCTGCGCGAGATAACCGCTGGTCAACTTCGTCACCAGGCCGCTGAGCGCGAGCAGCGACAACCAGTCGGCGATGCTCAGCAGCAGCGTCACGCCCCACAGCCGGCGGAACGCGGGAATGGCCAACACACTGCGGACGCGGTGCGCGGTCGACACGCCGAAGCCGGCCGACCTGGTAGGCCGGGGGCGTCCGTTCACGGGTGCGTCATCATCGATCGCGGTCATCCCCTGACGATCCCGCAGTGATCCGTCAAGGGTAGCGACACCACCCCTGTCCTCCCGTGATGACCTGCCAAAACGTCTTCGCAGGGACCATGTTGGGCGGCTGTCGCCGCGCCCACCGGGCTCATCATGTTGGTTGGGCATGACCCACATCCGACGGCCTAGTGGTGCAGTAGCTTGCTGAGCACATCACCGATGGAGCCACCGAACTTGGCGATGATCACGATGATGACGAAGATCAGCAGCCCGATCAGTCCGCCACCGCGCCGTTTGCCGGCGGGACGGGCCGGCGTAACGGTCCGTGGCGAGCCTGCCGCGCGCGGTGATGACCCGGGACGCGGCGAGCCGGCCGGACGCAACGGCACCTGGGCCTGCCTCTGGCTCGGTGCGACGCGGGCCGAACCGTAGGGTGCGGGGACGCCGGCCGGGGTGCGGCTGTAGCCGTACGCGGGCTGGGAAACCGCCGGATAGCTGGGCCGCCGCGGCGGCTCGTAGGGCCGTCGCGTCGGCGGGTACGCGCGCGGTGCGGCAGGGGCTGGCGGTGCGCTCGGACGACGCCGGGTGACGGGGCGATCCTCGGCCAGCATCGCGGCCACCGCGTCGCGCAACTGCTGGCCGTCCGGCAGTGGAGCGGCCGCCGGTACCACCACGGTTCGGTCGGACCCGCCGGACCATTTGTCGACGCCGGCTCCGGTGAACATCTCCCCGGTGACCAGACCGGCCAATGGATCGGGCAACACCGGTGGCGGCGCGAGCGCCTGCGTGCCGTCCGGCCCGAACAAGGCGTCATCGAGCAGTTCTGCCACCGCCAACCACCTCCTCTCCGACAGTTCGACGGCTCATTGTGCGATGAAGCAAAGGCTAGGGGTCGAACCTGAGAGGAAGCTCAGCGACTCCACAGCCTCCACGAAATCCACGGCCAAGCTCCGCCGGACGAGCCAACCGGTCAGGACGACGATTTCGTGGTCGCGCGGCGCCGTGTGGTCGTGCGTGTCTTCGGCTTGCTGTCGCCCTTGGCGCGCCGCTCGGCCAACAGTTCCGCCGCCCGCTCGTCCGTTAGCGTCTCCACGCTGTCGGCCTTGCGCAACGAGGCGTTCGTCTCGCCGTCGGTGACATAGGGCCCGAACCTGCCGTCCCTGACCACCATGGGCTTGCCGGTCGCCGGATCATTGCCCAGTTCGCGCAGCGGTGGCGCGGCGGCCGCACCCCGGCCGCGGCGCTTGGGCTCCGCGTAGAGCTTGAGCGCGTCCTCCAGGGTGATCGTGAAGATCGCTTCCTCGCCGGGCAGGGACCGGGAGTCGGTGCCCTTCTTGAGGTACGGCCCGTAGCGGCCGTTCTGCGCGGTGATCTCCTCGCCACTGGCCGGGTCGACACCGACCACCCGGGGCAGCGACAGCAGTCGCAGGGCTTCCTCCAGGGTCACGCTGTCCACCGACATCGTCTTGAACAGCGATCCGGTGCGCGGCTTGGCCTTCTTGGCGTTCTTGCCACCGCTGCCGTTGGTCGACGCCTCGGGCAGGATCTCCGTGACATACGGGCCGAACCGGCCCTCCTTGGCCACGATCTCGTGGCCGCTGACCGGATCCGTGCCCAGCGACCGTCCCTCGGCCGGGGTCGCGAACAGCTGTTCCGCGATCTCCAGTGTCAGCTCGTCCGGCGGCAGGTCCTCGGGCAGGTTGGCCCGCTGCGATTCGCCGTCGACCTCACGCTCCAGATATGGCCCGTACCGGCCGACCCTGACCACGATCGGATTGCCGTTCGCGTCGGAGAACAGCGGGATCGAGTTCACCTCGCGGGCGTCGATGGTGTCCACACTGGACCCAACCAGCTTCTTCAGTCCACCGATGCGGCCGATCGACCCACTGGGACCGGTGTCGCCGCCGAAATAGAAGCTGGACAGCCAGTCGGTGCGTGCTTCGGTGCCGGCCGCGATGCGGTCCAGCTCGTCTTCCATCCCGGCGGTGAAGTCGTAGTCCACCAGCCGCTCGAAATGCCGCTCCAACAGGCCCACCACGGAGAACGCCACCCAGGACGGCACCAGGGCGGAGCCCTTCTTCCACACGTAACCGCGGTCCTGGATCGTGTTGATGATCGAGGCGTACGTGGACGGCCGGCCGATTCCCAGGTCCTCCAGCGCCTTGACCAGGCTCGGCTCGGTGAACCGGGGCGGCGGGCTGGTCTGGTGGCCGTCCGCGGTCAGCTCGGTGGCGGTCAGCTCGGCGCCCTGGGCCAGCCTCGGCAGCCGCCGCTCGGCGTCGTCCCGCTCGCCGCCGGCCTCGGAGTCCACCGACTCGACGTACGCCTTGAGGAATCCGGGGAAGGTGATCGTCCGGCCGGAGGCGGCGAACGTGCACACCACGCCGGTCGACGCCGTGCCGGTGATCCGCACGCTCATCGTGGTGCCCCGGGCGTCGGCCATCTGCGAGGCGATGGTGCGCTGCCAGATCAGCTCGTACAGCCGGAACTCGTCCTGCTGCAGCTCGCCCGCCACCTGGCCGGGGGTGCGGAACACGTCGCCGGCGGGACGGATCGCCTCGTGCGCCTCCTGGGCGTTCTTGACCTTGCGCTCGTACTTGCGCGGCTGCGCCGGCACGTACTCCGAGCCGTACAACTCGGTGGCCTGCGAGCGGGCCGCCGCCAGCGCCGTGTCCGACAGCGTGGTCGAGTCGGTACGCATATAGGTGATGTAGCCGTTCTCATACAGCCGCTGGGCGGTACGCATCGTCCGCTCGGCGGTGAATCGCAGCTTGCGGCCGCCCTCCTGCTGCAGCGTGGAGGTCATGAAGGGTGGGTAGGGCCGCCGGGTGTACGGCTTCTCCTCGACGCTGGCGACGGCCATCTCGACGCCGGTCAGCGCCTGGGCCAGGCCATGGGCATCGGCCTCGGCCAGCACCCGGGCCTGGACGCTCGACTTGAGCCGGCCGTCCGGACCGAAGTCCCGGCCGGTGGCCAGCCGGACGCCGTCCACCGCGGTCAGCCGGGCGCCGAACGTCCGGGGGGTGGCGTCCTGCCCGGCGTCCAGGTTCGCCATGACATCCCAGTACGACGCCGGCACGAAGCTCATCCGCTCGCGCTCCCGGTCCACCACGATCCTGGTGGCCACCGACTGGACCCGGCCCGCCGACAGCTTCGGCATGACCTTCTTCCACAGCACCGGCGAGACCTCGTAGCCGTACAGCCGGTCCAGGATGCGGCGGGTCTCCTGTGCGTCGACCAGGTTCTCGTCGAGATCACGGGGATGCTGGACGGCCGCGCGGATGGCCGGCTCGGTGATCTCGTGGAACACCATGCGGTGCACCGGGACCTTCGGCTTCAGCGTCTCCAGCAGGTGCCAGGCGATGGCCTCGCCCTCGCGGTCGCCGTCTGTCGCGAGGTAGAGCTCGTCGGCGTCCTTGAGGTAGTCCTTCAGCTCGGTCACCCGGGCCTTCTTGTCCGGCGTGACGATGTAGATCGGCTCGAAGCCGTGCTCGACGTTGACCCCCAGGTTCGACCACGGCTCGCCCTTGTAGCGTGCGGGCACCTCGGCCGCCTTGCGCGGCAGGTCGCGGATATGGCCCATGGAGGCCTGCACGACATAGCCCTTGCCCAGGTAGGACGCGATGGTCTTGGCTTTCGCCGGCGACTCGACGATCACCAGACGGCGGCGCCCTGAGTCGTTCGCGCCGCCGTTCTTTCTCGTCTTCGTCGTTGCCGCCACGCTGTCCCGCTCCCGTTTCGCCCGTGAAGCCGGCCGGTTATGCCGGTGCCTCGGTCCGCCAGTGTGCACCGAACCGTGGCCGGCCCGCCGCACAGGTAGTCGACCTACCACCGACCGGATGTCCGCACGTAACCCATCGCCGTCGTCGGCGCGGTGATTCACGTGTTTGAGCAATGTCACACACCGAGCGGACTTTTTCACACTAACGGGTGACTGCGCTCACTCGTTCCCCCATCAATGGGGCCGGGTCCGCCGCTCAGCAGAACGACGGCCCGGCCCCCGCACTGATCAGCGCGAATCCCGCGC
>DASVLX010000215.1:0-5727 GCA_036384655.1 Pseudonocardiaceae bacterium | reverse complement strand
CGCGCGTTCGGCACGATCCGCGGGTCGGCGGTGAAGACACCGTCCACATCGGTGTAGATCTCGCAGACGTCCGCGCCGAGCGCGGCCGCCAGCGCCACCGCGGTGGTGTCCGAGCCACCGCGGCCCAACGTCGTGATGTTCTTGGTGTCCTGGCTGACCCCCTGGAATCCGGCCACCAGCACGATGTAGCCGAGGTCGAGGGCGCGCCGCACCCGGCCCGGGGTGACGTCGATGATCCGGGCCTTGCCATGCGCCGAGTCGGTGATCACGCCCGCCTGTGAACCGGTGAACGACAGCGCCTCCGCCCCCAGGGCGCTGATCGCCATGGCCACCAGCGCGTTGGAGATCCGTTCACCGGCGGTGAGCAGCATGTCCATCTCGCGCTCGGGCGGCCGCGGGTTCACCTGCTTGGCGAGGTCGGCCAGTTCGTCGGTGGTGTCGCCCATCGCCGAGCACACCACGACGACCTCGTTGCCCATCTTCTTGGTGGCCACGATCCGTTCGGCGACCCGTTTGATCCGCTCGGCGCTTTCCAGCGAAGATCCGCCATATTTCTGGACCACGAGCGCCACGGGTCGAACCTCCTGAATTTCGGTGCGCACGGCCTTGTCGCCACGGTCGCACGTCCGGTGGCTATGACTCGTCTTCGCAGCCTACCGGCGGTCGTTCGATTCCCTCCGTGTCGCCCGCCACGTTTGTCCGTTCGCGATCTCTCATAGGCTGGTCAACATGACCGAGGTTGCCTCGAAAATCGCCGTGTCCAGCGCTGAACTTCATCCCCTGATCGCGCAACGGTGGAGCCCCCGAGCGCTCGACCCGACCGCCGAGCTCACCGACGACCAGCTCCGCGCGTTGTTGGAGGCGGCCCGCTGGGCGCCGTCATTCGGCAACACGCAACCCGCGCGGTATCTGGTCGGCCGGCGCGGCGACGAGACCTTCGGCCGGGTGTTCGAGGCGCTCACCGACCGCAACAAGGACTGGGCGCGGAATGCCGCCGCACTGTTGCTCGGCGTCGTGGTGACCCGCGGCGACAAGGGTGAGATCCCCTACACCGACTACGGGCTGGCACTGGCCACCGAGAACCTGGTGCTGCAGGCGGTCGCCGAGGAGCTGGTCGCGCACCAGATGGCCGGCTTCGATCACGAGGCGGCCAGCCGGGCATTCGAGCTGCCCGAGGATGTCCAGCCACGAATCGTGGTGGCCGTGGGCCGTTCCGGCGACCCGGAGCGGCTGCCGGAACGGATGCGTGATCGCGAACTGGCGCCCCGCAACCGGCTGCCGCTGGCGGAGCTGGCCTTCGCGGGACGCTGGGGCCGCCCGGCGTTCTGACGTTGCCGTGAAGATGCAGACCGGCGGCTTGGGTCAGCCAAGCCGCCGGATCAGGCGGCTTAGGATGGCGCTGGCGATGAGCCAGAACAGCGCGGCCAGGCCGTAGTTCACCAGCACCCGCAGTGCGAGGTCCGCGGGCATGAACAGGTCCTTGAAGCCCCAGGCGAGCGTGTCGGACCAGGCGTTGATCGTGCCGGCGATGGCGTTGTGCGGGTTGGCGCCGCCCACCGTGAGCAGCACCCGGGCCACCAGAATGACCGTGACGATCAGTCCCGCCCACCGGACCAGCCCGGCGACGAATCGGACGAGCGTCGCCCACACCCTCGCGGCCCCGGCGCGGTTCCGGCCCTCGACACGCTCTGTCATGTGGCGAGTGTGACATGACTTTCTGGCAAGGCCGCGATGCCGTGCGACGACACAGCCGAGATGGACTGCGGCAACCTGGTACGAGCGGCCCGGACTCGCCCCCGCTTGTAGCGCCGTGAGCAACATGTGATTAACCTGGGCCCGTGCCTCAAGGCCTTCTCCTGCTTCGCCGCCGCGCCGGGGTCTGATTCAGACCGGCTCCCCGTCGCGGTGTTCGGCGTGCCGCCGGTCTAGTTCACCGGCCTAAGCAGGAGTTGTTCTCATCATGACCATCAGTGCCGACCGTCCCCAGGCATCCACCGGCCGTGGCATCCGCACCCCGTCCCGTGATGTACCCGAGGACCAGCCAGCCTGGAATCCGCAGCGCGGCAGCTGGATGCCGTTCCACCGCTACCGGCCGTACGCCCAGACCGTCGAACCCGTCACTCTGTCCGACCGCACCTGGCCGGACCGCGTGATCACCAGGGCGCCGCTGTGGTGCGCCGTGGACCTGCGTGACGGCAACCAGGCCCTGATCGACCCGATGTCCCCGGCCCGCAAGCGCAAGATGTTCGACCTGCTGGTCCGGATGGGCTTCAAGGAGATCGAGGTCGGGTTCCCGGCCGCGAGCCAGACGGACTTCGACTTCATCCGGGACATCATCAACGACGGCGCGATCCCCGAGGACGTGCGCATCCAGGTGCTGACCCAGTGCCGGGGCGAGCTGATCGAGCGCACCTACGAAGCGCTGCGTGGCGCGCCCAAGGCGATCGTGCACATCTACAACTCGACCTCGATCCTGCAGCGTCGGGTGGTGTTCCGCGAGGAACGCGAGGGCATCAAGAAGATCGCCACCCAGGCCGCCGCGCTGGTCGCCGAACTGGTCGACCGCATCCCCGACACGGATGTCCGGTTCCAGTACTCGCCGGAGTCCTACACCGGCACCGAGCTGTCCTACGCCGCCGAGGTGTGCAACGCGGTGACCGCGGTCTGGCAGCCCACGCCGGAGCGGCCGATCATCATGAACCTGCCCGAGACCGTCGAGATGGCCACGCCGAACGTGTACGCCGACTCGATCGAGTGGATGGGCCGCAACCTGGACCACCGCGACTCGGTGATCCTCTCGCTGCACCCGCACAACGATCGCGGCACCGGCGTCGCCGCCGCCGAGCTCGGCTACCAGGCCGGCGCGGACCGGATCGAGGGCTGCCTGTTCGGCAACGGTGAGCGGACCGGCAACGTCTGCCTGGTGACCCTGGGCATGAACATGTTCAGCCAGGGCGTCGACCCGCAGATCGACTTCTCCGACATCGACGAGGTCCGGCGCACCGTCGAGTACTGCAACCAACTGCCGGTGCACGAACGTCACCCCTACGGCGGTGACCTGGTGTTCACCGCGTTCTCCGGCAGCCATCAGGATGCCATCAACAAGGGCTTCGACGCACTGCACAAGGACGCGGAAAGGGCCGGAGTGCCGGTCGACGAGTACCAGTGGGAGGTGCCGTACCTGCCGATCGACCCAAAGGACGTCGGTCGCACGTACGAGGCCGTGATCCGGGTGAACTCGCAGTCCGGCAAGGGCGGCGTCGCCTACATCATGAAGACCGAGCACCACCTGGAGCTGCCGCGCCGGCTGCAGATCGAGTTCTCCAAGGTGGTTCAGCACGTCACCGACGACGAGGGCGGCGAGGTGTCGCCCGAGGCGATGTGGGACATCTTCGCCACCGAGTACCTGGATCTGCGCAGCCCGCTCGCGCTGGTGCGGAGCAAGGTGTCCGGCGCGGACGAGTCCGATGACGGCACCGACACCGAGATCAACGTCGTGCTGCGGGTCGAGGGCGAGGACAAGGCACTCGTCGGTCGCGGCAACGGCCCGATCGCCGCGTTCGTGGACGCACTCGCCGGAGTCGGCTACAACGTCCAGGTGCGCGACTACGCCGAGCACGCGCTCTCGTCCGGTGACGACGCCCGCGCGGCCGCCTATGTCGAGTGCGCGGTCGGCGAGGACACCGTGCTGTGGGGCGTCGGGATGGACTCGTCGATCGTCACCGCCTCGCTGCGTGCGGTGATCTCCGCGGTCAACCGCGCGAGCCGCTGATCTCGCCGTCGCCCGTCGCGGTGGCCGGGGTCGCCCCGGTCACCGCGACGGCTTCGGCCGCGGTCCGCTGGATGTGCCTGTTCATCCGATGCCGGATCACCCAGCCAATCGCCAGCCCGCCCAGCACCGCGACCAGCAGGGCGATGTAGGAAAACCGGCTGAACCAGGCGTCGGCGGCCTCGCCGAGGAAGAAGATGGCCGCGGTGATTCCGCCGGCCCAGCAGATGCCGCCAGCGGCGTTCGCGGTCAGGAACCTCCGGTACCGCATCTCCAGCGCGCCGGACAGCGGACCGGCGAAGATCCGCAGCAGTGCGATGAACCGGCCGAAGAACACCGCCAGCATTCCCCAGCGATTGAAGACCCGTTCCGCGAACGCGACGTGATCGGGACTGAAGTGGCTTGGCAGTTTCCGGCCCAGCCAGTCGAACAGATCATGTCCCCAGCGGTGCCCAATGGCGTATCCGATCGAGTCACCCGCGATCGCGCCGGCGGCGCCGGCCACCGCGATCCAGATCGGTGAGGCCGGCAGTTTGTGTGTCGTCACCAGCAGCACGGCGGTGATCAAGGCCGTCTCGCCGGGAATCGGCACACCCAGGCTCTCGATGCCTACCGCCAGCAGCACGACCAGATAGACCGCCACGGATGGCACCGACTGCAGGAGGTGGGTGAACACGCCGAACCCTTCTCGTCTCGCTCGTCCTGAACGGGGGCTTCCTGCCAGTCTGCCCGATCAGACGGCGCGGCGTCCGGAAATCGCCCGGCCGAGGGTCAGCTCGTCGGCGAACTCCAGGTCACCGCCCATCGGCAGGCCGGAAGCCAGCCTGGTGATGGTCAGGCCGGGGAAGTCGTGCAGCATGCGGGCCAGGTAGGTCGCGGTCGCCTCCCCCTCGGTGTTCGGATCGGTGGCGATGATCAGTTCCTTGATCTGACCGCCCTCTGGCGAGTTCTCGCCGATCCGGGTCAGCAGCGCGCGAATGCGCAACTGGTCGGGGCCAATGCCCGACAGCGGATCCAGCGCACCGCCGAGCACGTGGTACCGGCCCTTGAACTCGCGGGTGCGCTCGACGGCGGCCACGTCCTTGGGCTCCTCCACGACGCAGACCACGGTCGGGTCGCGCCGTGGGTCGGCACAGATCCGGCACCTGGTATCGGCCGAGACGTTCCCGCAGACCTCACAGAACAGCACGCCGTCCTTCACCCGCTGCAGCGCGTCCTGCAGCCGGCTGATGTCCGCTGGGTCGGCGGCCAGCAGGTGGAAGGCCAGGCGCTGCGCGCTCTTCGGCCCGATGCCCGGCAGCCGGCCGAGTTCGTCGATCAGGTCCTGGACGGGTCCCTCGTACACGACGTCCCGCTCTAGAAGCCGGGAAGGCTGAGACCGCCGGGATTGCCAAGGTCACCGAGGCCGCCCAGGCCACTGGCCAGCGGTCCCATCTTGTCGGCGGCCAGCCCCTGCGCCTTGCCCGTGGCGTCCCGCACCGCGGCGACCACCAGGTCCGCCAGGGTCTCGGTGTCCTCCGGGTCGACAGCCTTCGGGTCGATGGTCAGGCTTTTCAGCTCGCCGCTGCCGGAGACCACGGCGGTCACCAGACCGCCGCCAGCCGTGCCGGCCACCTCGGCCGATTCCAGCTCCTGCTGCGCGGCCATCAACTGCTCCTGCATCTGCTGCGCCTGCTGCAGGATCTGCTGCATGTTCGGCATTCCGGGCTGCACCGCGGCTCCTTATCGCCAGCGTCGGTTTGTCGGTTCGCGTTGTTGCCAGCCTAGCGCCGGCCTAGTTGATCGGGCGGGCGCCGAGATGCTCGATGAGCAGCCTGGTCACCCTGTCGCCCGGTCCGAGGCTGGGTCGCGGGGCCAGGGACGCGGCCGGCGCCGCGGTGGCTGACGCGGTGGGTGGCATGGCCGGCGGCACTGCCGTCGGTGCGGCCTGCGGCCGCGAGGGCCGCACCGACGGTTCG
>DASVLX010000214.1:0-9245 GCA_036384655.1 Pseudonocardiaceae bacterium | reverse complement strand
CGGCCGGCCATCGCTGATCACGGACGAGCCAGACTCTCGACCCGATGACCGCCCGAGACCAGTCGAGCCGGCGTCGTTGCGACCTGGGTAACGGGTGGTTACGTTCGGTCCATGGTGGACTGGGCTGGGTGGCTCGCCCGGCAGCGTGCGCGGCATGCGTGGCTCGATCATGTCCTGCGGGCGAACGAGTCCTACAACGCGCGGCACGGCAACTACTACGCCGCCGCGATCACCTACTTCAGTGTGCTGTCGATCATGCCGATCCTGATGGTCGGCACCGCGATCGCCGGCGCGGTGCTGGCCGGCAACCACGACCTGTTCGAGCGGCTGCAGAACTCGATCGTGCAGGCGATGCCCGGCGAGCTGGGCAGCACGGTCGGTCAGATGCTGACGGCCGCCGTGGACGCGCGCAACACCATCGGCATCATCGGGCTGGTGATCGCCGCCTACGCGGGCCTGGGATGGATGAGCAGCCTGCGGGACGCGCTGACCGTGCAGTGGGACCGGGCCCTGACCAAGAAGCCCATCTGGCGCAAATGGCCCGTCGATCTTCTGTCCCTGATCGGCCTCGGCATCGCGATCGTCCTGTCGTTCGCGGTCACCAGCGCCGGCACGCTGGTCGGCTCCGTGCTGCTGAGACTGGCCGGCCTGGGGCATTCCGTCGGCGCCGGGATCCTGTGGGAGGCGTTGACCATCATCCTGGGGGTGGCCGCGAACTGGCTGGTGTTCCTCTGGGTGCTCGTCAGGTTGCCACGGGAGCGGGTGGCCATGCGGGGTGCCGCGCGCGGCGCGCTGATCGCCGCGATCGGCTTCGAGATCCTCAAACAGTTGGCCAGCCTGCTGTTGCGCGGCGCCACCTCGTCGCCGACCGCCGCCGTGTTCGGCTCGATCATCGGCCTGTTGGTGTTCGCGAACCTGGTGTCCCGGCTGGTGCTGCTGACGGCGGCGTGGACGGCGACCGGGGCCGGCGCCGGGGGCGTCCCGGTGTCCGGCAAGCAGATCCCGGCACCCGCGCCGGCGGTGATCCGGCCGGTGGTGTGGCGGCGCAACGGCGTGGGGCCGGTCGGCGCGACCGGGTTGCTGGCCGTCGGAACCCTGCTCGGATTCGTCCTGCGGCGCCGGTCCTGACCACCGATGCTGACCACCGATGCTGGCCGGCGCCGGTACCGGCGCTAGTGCTCCCGGGCCAGCCTGGCCAGTCGCGCCCGCTTCGCCCGCCGCCGGCGCAGGTACAGCAGGGCGATGATGACCAGCACGACCCCGGCGATCACGGTCAACGGCATGCCGACCGTGCCGAACGCGGACATGGTGCTGCTCGGCGGATTGTTGACCTGGGCGACACCCGGTCCACCGGGCACGCTGCCCGCCTGGGACAGGCTGTTCGCGCTGCCGGACGCCGACGCGGTGATGACCTGTCCGACCGGCGCGGTGTGCAGGTTCTCCAGTTTGAAGCCATAGTCCATCAGCGCGCGAGCGTCCGTGTACATGCCTTCGAGGTGGTTGGTGCCGTGCATGGCGATCAGCGCGACGCGGTGGCCGTTCTGGTCGGCGGCATTGGCGAAGGTGTGCTGCGCGTCGTCGGTGTAACCGGTCTTGCCACCGACGTCACCGGTGTACTTGGTGAGCAGCTCGTTGTCGTTGTAGATCATGAACGCCGCATGCCCGGGAAAGCCCGGGAACAGCATCGACGAGGTGTGCACGGCGTCCGCGATCAGCGGGTTCTGCAGGGCCGCGCGGAAGATCACCATCATGTCGTACGCCGACGTGGACATGCCGGCCTCGTCCAGGCCGGACGGCGTGGCGACCCGGGTGTCGACCGCGCCGAGCTGCTTGGCCAGCGCGTTCATCTTGGTCACGGTGGCCGGCATGCCGCCCAGTTGCATGGCGAGGGCATGCGCCACGTCGTTGCCGGAGTCCATCAGCAGGGCGTGCACGAGCTGCGCGACCGTGTACTGGCCGCCGGCGCCGATGCCGACCCTGGTGCCCTCCTGGTCGGCGTCGTCCTTCGTGCCGGTGACCACGGTGTTCGGGTTGAGCTGCTTCGCCGACTCCAGCGCGAGCAGGATCTTGATCAGCGAGGCGGGCCGCTCCCGGGCGTGCGGGTCGTCGGCGGCGAGCACCGCGCCGGTGTCGAGGTCGGCGAGCACCCACGAGCTGAACCCGATATCGGTGGGCAGCGCCGGGGCACCCGTGGGCAACACCGTGCCGCACTCACCCATCCGGGTGCCGCCGACCGGCGAGCTGGGCTCGGGCAGCGGAGTCGGGCTGGTCTGCCCCGGCTTGAGGGCTTCGGAGGAGTCCACCGGCGATGGTGGCGTGATCTGGTCCGGGCACTTGGCCGGCGAGCCGGCCTGGGCCGATGCCGACCCCGTTGGTGTGACGGTTGTCGTTGCGGCGTCCGCCGTGGGAGACACGAACAGGACAAGGCCGACCACCAGACACAGCGTCAGCACAAGGGCGGTGATTGGCCTGACGTTGCTGAGGCGCACACAGGCAGGCTAACGACCCCGGCAGAGGCCGCGACAATCGACACCTGCAACACCACCCTGTTCGGGTGGTATTGCTTCAGTTGGCGGCCAGGTTCGGATCAAAAGTGCAGATCACGAACGTGCCGATACCCAGGACCAGTAGGGCGGACACGAACAGCAGTGTCATCAGGATGGTCCGGGTCACTCCGCGGCGTGCATAGTCGTTGATCACGGTCCGTAGCCCGTTCGTGCCGTGCAGCTCCGCCAGCCACAACATCGCCAGGTCCCAGATCCGCCACAGCGGCGTGGACCAGCGGCCAGCGACGAACGCGAAGTTGATCCGCTGTACGCCGATGTCCGGGATGTTCATGGTGAACAGGTGCAGCAGCACCAGCACGATCAGCAACAGCCCGGACAGCCTCATGAACAGCCGCGGGTAGGCGTCGAGGCCGCGGCGCGCGACGGGGCCGTGCGGCGCCCGGGGATCGTCCAGCGCGAGGGGTTCGGGAGTGGCCATGGTCATTCGCTCCCCAGCAGCGCCGCGACGTTGTAGCGGAGCATGAAGTAACCGGCGGGGATCATCAGCGCGACCCAGATCACGATGATCGCCCACAGCACGACGCGGTGGGAGCGCGCGCCCAGCCTCGTCAGGTCGAGCACCGTCACGCGCAGGCCGTCCAGCGCGTGATAGAGCACCGCGCCGACCAGAACCAGCTCCATGAGATTCACCAGCGGGTTCTTGTACAGGCTGATGACCTGATCGAAGGCGTTCGGTGAGACCCGCACCAGCGCGATGTCGAGAACATGGGTGAACAGGAAGAAGAACGTGAGCACCCCGCTGATCCGGTTGGCCGCCCACGACCACATTCCGAGGTCGCCCGGATACAGCGTGCGGTCACGGAGGGCGCGGCCCGGCGCGGCGGCCGGTGCCGCGGATGGGTTCTCCGTGCTGGACAAGAGGTTCCGCCTCGCCTTCTTCAGGTTGCCCATCGGTAACTCGCCGGCCTTGCGCACTAATAGTGAAACACGATTCGGTCACGTAGCTCAGCAGGATGATCGGCAAGCCCCGGTTTCCCCGGTACGTTCACGGCCAAGGCGGTCCGACAGCGGTGCTTCGCGGATGGAAGGTGGACCAGTGCGTCGACGTTCCGGGGTGTACGCGACCATCGGACTGATCACGATGGCACTGGTGCTGGCCGGCTGTGACGCGCGGCCCGGCGCGGCGGGCGACCCACCGGCTCCCCAGGACTTCAGTGCCTGCATGGTGACCGACACCGGCGGCATCAACGACAAGTCGTTCAACACGGCGGCTTGGAACGCGATGCGGAAGGTCCAGACCGAGGTGAAGGCGAAGGTGCAGTACCTGCAGTCCACCTCGGAGAGCGACTACGCGCCGAACATCCGGCAGTTCATCGTCAACGACTGCGACCTGATCGTCACCGTCGGCGGCCTGATGCAGCAGGCCACCTACGACTCGGCCCAGGTCAACCCGACGCAACACTTCGTCGAGGTGGACGCGCCCGGCAACGGCCACAACGTGCAGGGCCTGGAGTACGACACGGCGCAGTGCGGCTTCCTCGCCGGTTACCTGGCCGCCGGCTACTCCAGGACCGGCAAGGTGGCGACCTTCGGCGGCATGAACATCCCGTCCGTGACCATCTACATGGACGGCTTCTGGGAGGGCGTGCAGTACTACAACCGCCAGCGGGACGCGTCCGTGCAAGTGCTCGGCTGGTCCGAGAACAGCAGGAACGGCACCTTCACCGATTCGTTCAGCGATGCGGACAGGGGCGACCAGGTCGCGACCACCTTCATCCAGCAGGGCGCCGACGTGCTCTTCCCGGTGGCCGGCGGCAGCGGTCTCGGCGCGGCGGCGGTGGCCCAGTCCTCCGCCGGCAAGGTCGCCGTCATCTGGGTGGACAGCGATGGTGTGGTCGCCGATCCGCAGTACAGCGACGTGTTTCTGACCAGCGCCTACAAGAACATCGGCGACGCGGTGACCAGGGCGGTGGAGAGCGCGGTCGAGGGTAAGTTCGCGCCCACCAACTACGTCGGCACGCTCGCCAACGGCGGGGTCGGGCTGGCGCCGTTCCACGATTTC
Organism: Pseudonocardiaceae bacterium; assembly: GCA_036384655.1. Lineage (GTDB taxonomy): Bacteria > Actinomycetota > Actinomycetes > Mycobacteriales > Pseudonocardiaceae > DASVLX01. The sequence goes on along the minus strand of DASVLX010000214.1, from coordinate 4,676 downwards.
GAGTCGAAGGTGCCGGCCCAGCTGAGGACCGACCTCAACCAGATCGAGCAGGGCATCATCGCCGGCACCATCAAGATCACTTCATCGAGTCAGCCTGCGCCCTGACGATCTCGCCGCTCTGGTGTGATCTCCAGGGTGGACGTGATTTACGACATCATCGACATCGACTGGCCTGGTCTCCGAAGAGCCGCGGCGGCCGCCGCCGGCCGCGCGTACAGCCCGTATTCGGGTTTGCGTGTCGGCGCGGCCGCGATCTGCGACGATGGCCGAGTCGTGCTGGGCTGCAATGTGGAGAACGCCTCGTACGGCGTGACACTGTGTGCGGAATGCGTGATGGCCGGCGAGCTTCGGCTCACCGGCGGTGGCCGCCTCGTGGCGGTCGCGTGTCGGGATGTTGGGGGTGAGTTGCTGATGCCCTGCGGCCGGTGCCGACAGGTGATCTACGAACTCGGTGGACCGGACTGCCTGCTGGACACGCCGGGCGGACCGCGCACGATGCGCGAGATGCTGCCCGACGTGTTCACCATGGACGGCCGGACATGACTGGGCAGGACATGACACGGCCGGCGCCCCGCGCGTTCGCGGCGGTGGACATCATCCGCGCCAAGCGGGACGGCGGCCGGCTGTCCGACGAGCAGATCGACTGGATCGTGGACGCCTACACCAGGGGTGCGGTGGCCGAGGAGCAGATGGCCGCGCTGGCCATGGCGATCTGCTGCCGGGGCATGACCGCCGCGGAGACCGCCCGCTGGACCCGGGCGATGATCGACTCCGGCGAGCGGCTCGACCTGTCCGGCGTGACCCGGCCGACCGTGGACAAGCATTCGACCGGCGGGGTGGGCGACAAGATCACGCTCGTGCTCGGTCCGCTGGTGGCCACCTGCGGCGCGGCCGTGCCGCAGCTGTCCGGGCGCGGCCTCGGGCACACCGGTGGCACGCTGGACAAGCTCGAATCGATCCCGGGCTGGCGGGCGAGCCTGTCGAACGCGGAGATCCTGGCGCAGCTGTCCGAGATCGGCGCGTTGATTGCGGCCGCCACGCCGACCCTCGCCCCCGCCGACCGCAAGCTCTACGCGCTGCGGGACGTGACCGGTACGGTCGAGTCGGTCCCGCTGATCGCCAGTTCGATCATGAGCAAGAAGATCGCCGAGGGCGCCGGCGCGCTGGTGCTGGACGTCAAGGTCGGTTCCGGCGCGTTCATGAAGAACCTGGACTGTGCGCGGGAACTGGCCGGCGCGCTGGTCGATATCGGCGTCCAGCACGGCGTCCGGGTCAGCGCGCTGCTCACCGACATGTCAACGCCGCTCGGGCACGCGGTGGGCAACGCGGTGGAGGTCGCCGAGGCCGTCGAGGTGCTGCGCGGCGGTGGGCCCGCCGACGTGGTGACCCTGGTGGTGGCCCTGGCACGGGAGATGCTGGCGCTCGCCGGTCTGTCCGATGTGGACCCCGCCGGGGTGCTGGCGTCGGGGCGGGCGTACGAGACCTGGGCCCGGATGATCCGGGCCCAGGGCGGTGACCCGGACGCCCCGCTGCCGCGGGCCCGATATCGGCGGGTGGTCGAGGTCGGCCGGGACGGCGTGCTCACCCGGCTGGACGCCTACCGGATCGGGGTGGCCGCCTGGCTGTTGGGCGCGGGCCGGGCGCGCAAGGAGGATCCGGTGGATCACACCGCCGGGGTGCTGTGCCCGGTGAAACCGGGAGACCGGGTGTCGACCGGGCAACCGTTGCTGGAACTTCGTGCCAACGATCCGACGCTGCTGGCCTGCGCGCTGGACGCGCTCGCCGGCGCCTGGACCATCGAGGACACCGCCGTCCCGTCGACCCCGCTCATCCTCGACACCCTCCGCGGCTGATCACGCCGGCTCATTCACCGCGCGGTTCCCGCGGCACGGCGTCGATGGTCTCGTGATCGGCTCCCGAGCCGGGGTCTCGCGCGAGCGCGGCGCGCACGGCGGCCAACGCCTTGGCTTTGTTGGCCCTGCGTGCTGTTCCGGTCTCATCTGCGTCCGTGCGGTCGTCACTCGTTGTCATGGCGCCATTCTGGCGTCGTGCTCACGGGATACTGTCACCCGGTGATGTTCCGGGAACTGGCCGGGGGCCGGGCGGTGCGGCGGCCGGCGTTGGACAAAGACGGCCTGCGGCGGCAGACCGCCGACTTCGCCGGCGCCTTCGACCTCGATGCGGCGCTGGTCGCGGACGGCGAGGACACCGACGTCAGCGGCGAGGGCTCGATCACGCATTCGTTGCTGCGCAAGCTGAATCTGTCCGGCGCGAATCTCGGCTCGCTGTACCTGATGGACACGGTGTTGGAGGATGTGGACCTGTCCAACGCCTCCGTGCAGCGGACCAACGCCAACCGGGTGGAACTGTTGCGCTGCCGGGCGATCGGGCTGCGACTGTCGCTCCAGCAGGCCGCGGACCTCTATGTCGACGACTGCCGCATCGACTTCGCCACCATCAGGATCATGAAGATCAAGAAGATCGCGGTGTTCGCGGGTTGCTCGTTCCGGGAGACCACCATCGCCGGGGACCTGTCGAATGCGGTGTTCGCCGACTGCGATCTCACCGAGACCGAGTTCGCCGCGACCGGCGCCAACGCCTGCGACCTCCGTGGTTGCCGACTGGAAGGCGCCCGCGGCCTGCACACCCTGCGTGGCGCGATCATCAGCCGAGAACAGGCGATCTCGGTCGCTGACCAACTCGCGACCGAGATCGGCCTGGTGATCAAGGAGGACTAGCGGCCAGCCCGTCACCCCTCCGGCGTCCCAGGTGGATGCGGCGCGAGGCCGCCGTTATACCCGACTCGCGCCGAAGACACCCGACTGTGCACAGGGGAGTTGATCTATCCACACCCCCCAGGTTTCCCGCTTTGCGGCGCTGACCTGCGTCGATAGACTGGCCAAGGGGCCGCCCCCCTGGGATAGGGTGGGGGCTGCTCACCGGCGCTGACGCTGACGCAGCCCTGCTGACGGCCGAGAACACCGGCCCGCACCAGCCGATCCAGACCCTTCCGGCATTCGTGTGAGCCCGCCGGCCGCGTGGCTTACTTCAGTCACGCGAAACCCGCGCGCCCCTGACCCCAGACGGTTCCGGCGTCCCAGGTGGATGCGGGCCAAGGCCGAGGGACGCGTGCTCCTGTTGGTCGGCGCTTCGCCCCGACCAACAGTCAACAAGCTCAATCGGCTCAGAGGCGCGAGCGAGCTCGCGCCCCTCTCGCCCAATCGCTTGTCCTGAGAACGCCGGCCAGCGCCACCTGGGACACCGGAATCAGGCGCCTTCGGCGAAGTCTGCCTCCAGCTCCAGTTCCTTGCCGTTGGGCGTGATGCCGTTGGTCTTCGGCTTCGGCGCACGCGCCCGGCGCTGCTGACGCGGCAGCGCGGTGGGAGCGGGGGCCGATGCGGTCATGCCGCCGCCGAGGATGAGCTCGGCAAAGGTGGCCATGGCCTCGTCCAGCTGGCCGGCGTGGTGACGCTCGGACTCGGCGTTGGCGTCGCGCACGATCGACTCCATCGTCTCGGTGCTCGGCCGCTGCGTGACGGTGTCGCGCACCTTGCCCAGGCCCTGCTCGACGGAGCCGGACAGCTCGCCGAGCCGGCCGGCGATGCCGTTCTCGACGGCGTCGAGGCGGTTGGCAAGCGCGTCCAGCCGACCGCCGACCTGCTCCAGCCGCTCGGCCAGGTTGCCGAACTTGTCGGTCGGGTCGAGCTGCCCGCGGACCTCTTCGAGGGCGGCGCGCAGATTGTCCCGGGTGCTGTTGACGTTGGTGTGCAACTGCTCGCGGGTGGTGTCCAGGTCGCCGGACAGCGCCTGCTGGGTGGCGTCCACCTTGCCGGACAGGGCCTGCTGGGCGTCCGCCAGGCGGGCGGCCAGGCTCTCCGCGGCGGCCTCGGTGGCCGTCTTCGACGCGGCGGTCATGGCGTCCGCCGCATCGGTGACCGAGCGGACCAGGGCCTCGCGGGAGCTGTCGAGGTGTTCGTGCACGCCCTCGCCAACCTCGTCGACACGGCTTCGCAACGTCGTCTCCAACGCGTCGAGACGCTCGCGCAGCGGCACGTGCACCTCGCGGGGCAGCGCGTGCAGCCGGTCGTCCTGGCGCTCCAGGTGGTGGTCAAGATCATCAAGACGCTTGTGGAGGTGGGACAGCTTGTCTTCCAGGCCGTCCATCCGGATGGCGACACCCTCGAAGCGGTTCGACACCCCGTCCAGCCGGCCGTCCAGCTCGGCGAACGGCTTGGCCAGCCTGTCCACCACGGCGTCAACGGTGCGACCGACGTCGGCGATCGAGTGGTCCTGTGCCTCCAGCTTGGCCAGCGCTTCGTCCAGCCGCTCGGCCAGGACGCTGACCTCCGTGCGGTCGGGCAGCTCGGACAGCCGCTTGCGGACCGCGCCCAGCGACTCCACCGGCGCCAGACGAGCGTGGATCTCGTCGAGCGCGTCGAAGATCTGCTGCTGCTCACTCTCTCGGACCTCGGCCGCCCGCACCATCATGTTGCGCATCCGGTCGAAGGACATGGTGGAACTGTTGTTCTCGTTCACGGCAGTTATGCCTTCGTCCTTGGGGAGGGGAGACTGCGAGCGTAACCAGTCCGGGGCACCGATCATCACCACCCCCCGGCTGTTCGTCACCGCATCGTGACTCCGCACGTCAGATCGTGTGTGCGCACTGTGAACGATCG
>DASVLX010000213.1:0-28605 GCA_036384655.1 Pseudonocardiaceae bacterium | reverse complement strand
GGATCGTTCGCCCTGGGAAAGGGCATCAGACTGCCCTACGAGCGCACCGCGACGCTCGCGTTCACCGCGGCGGGCAACAACTTCGAGCTGGCCATCGCCGTCGCGGTCGCTACCTTCGGCGCCACCAGCGGACAGGCGCTGGCCGGCGTGGTCGGCCCGCTGATCGAGGTCCCGGTGCTGGTCGGCCTGGTCTACGTCTCCCTCGCACTCCGCCGCCGGTTCGCGGCGCGCGCCTGAACTGGAGAAAACCGATGCATGTGGTGGCCATCGGCGGCAGCGACGCCGGTATCAGCGCGGCCCTGCGGGCCCGCGAACTCGACCCATCCGTCGAGGTGACCGTGGTGGTCGCCGACGCTTACCCGAACTTCAGCATCTGCGGCATTCCTTACTACATCAGCGGCGAGGTCGGACACTGGCGCGACCTCGCGCACCGCACCCGGGCCGACCTCGAAGCGGCAGGCATGCGCCTGCGACTGAACACCCGCGTTACCCGCGTCGACGTGCGGGGTCGGCGGCTCACCCTCGTCGACGAGGCTGGCCGCCAGAACGATCTCGCCTACGACGAACTGGTCGTCGGAACCGGCGCGCTGCCCGTCCGCCCACCGATCGAGGGGTTGTCCGGGCCGCACGCGCTCGGCCCGGCCGACGGCGTGCACCTGCTGCACAGCATGGGCGACAGCTTCGCGCTGACCCGCAGCCTGGAGGACCGCCGGCCGAACAGCGCGCTGATCGTCGGCGCCGGTTATGTCGGCCTGGAGATGGCCGAGGCCCTCACCGCCCGCGGTATGCGCGTCAGCCAGGTCGAGATGCTCGACGAAGTGCTGCCCACCGTCGACCCCGACCTCGGCGCCCTGGTCGGCGCCGAGCTGATCAAACATGGCGTCGACGTGATCACCGGCACCGCCATCCAGCGCATCGCACGCTCCCCCGCCGGCCGCGGAATGTTGCGGGTCGACGGTCGCGGCAAGCAACCGTTCCGGCGTGACGTCGACCTCGTTCTGGTCGTCGTCGGCGTGCGCCCCAACACCGGTCTGCTCGTCGCCGCCGGCGCCAGGACCGGACCGCGCGGAGCGGTGGCCGTCGATGAGGCGATGCGCACCGGCCTCCCGCATGTGTACGCGGCCGGCGACTGCGTCGTCACACATCACCGGCTGCTCGGCCGGACCTACCTACCGCTCGGCACCACCTCCCACAAGCAGGGCCGGGTGGCCGGCGAGAACGCCATCGGCGGCGACGCCCGCTATCCCGGCAGTCTCGGCACCCAGGTGGTCAAGATCTTCGACCTCGTCGCCGCTCGCACCGGCCTGCGCGATCACGAAGCCCACGCCGCCGGCTACACCCCCGCAACCAGCGCCAGCAGCCACGACGACCACAAGGCGTACTACCCGGGAGCCCAGCCGATCCACATCCGGATCACCGGTGATCTGGGGAGCCGCCGGCTGCTCGGCGCGCAGCTCCTCGGCCGGCTCGGCACGGAGACCGCGAAGCGCGTCGACACCTACGCCACGGCCCTGCACCACGGCATGACCGTTGACGCCCTCAGCGACCTCGACCTCGCCTACACCCCGCCGCTCGGCTCCCCGTGGGACGCCACCCAGGCCGCCGCCCAGACCTGGACACGCGAGCATCCGAGTGATGGCAGCGATCCCACCTGATCATCTTCGGGTGGCCAAGCGCCCAGCCACGGCATCAGTGGGATTCGCGACGGAGGAGGTAGGTGTCCATGATCCAGCCGTGGCGTTGCCGAAGTTCCTGTTTGGCCTCGGCGATCTCGGCGGCGACATCCGCCAGGCGCCCGGAGCGCAGTTCCTCGTCCGGGGTACCGAGGTAGGCGCCCCAGTAGATGTGGAGATCGGGATCGTTGAGGTCGGCGGCGACCAGGCCAGGATCGAGCATCACCACCGCGCTGTCCACGTCCTGGGGAAACCCTTTGGCGAGCCGTCGCGCGGTCGTAATGTGCACGGGTTCGCCGATCCGGTTCAGCGGCAGCCTATGCCGCTCGGCCAGCGCCTGAACGCTGGTGATGCCGGGAATGACACGATAGTCGAACTCGACCTTCCCCCGCGCCAGGACCCGGTCGATGACGCGCAGCGTGCTGTCATACAGCGCCGGATCGCCCCAGACCAGAAAGGCGCCACACCCGCCGGCCGGCAGGTTCTCGGTGATCGCGGCCTCGATCAGTTCGGCGCGACGCTCATGCCAGTCAGCGACGGCGTCGGCATAGGCGGCCGCCTTCCGGTCGCGCTCCGGTTCGCGAATCGTGGCAATGCGGTAGTTCTTGTCGCGGACATACCGCTCCAGGATCTCCTCGCGCAGCGCCAGCAGGCCGCCTTTCTCCTCACCCTTGTCCACGACGAAGAACACGTCCGTGGCGTTGAGCGCGTTGATGGCCTGAACCGTGATGTACTCAGGGTTCCCGGCTCCGATCCCGATGACCAGAATCTCTCGCATTATCGCGGTGTCTTCCTCTCCCGTCGTAGGCTCGATCGTGTGAGGGTACTGATCCTGGGCGGCACGGCCGAGGCGCGCGCCCTCGCCGACATTCTGCACCGACAGGATCGCTACCAGGTCATTTCCTCACTCGCCGGCCGGGTCAGTCGACCGTCGCTGCCGTCGGGCGAGGTTCGCGTTGGCGGCTTCGGCGGGGTCGACGGGCTGGTGCGGTATCTGCGCGCCGAGGCGGTCGACGTCGTCGTCGACGCGACGCATCCGTTTGCCGACACCATCTCCGCGAACGCCGTTCGCGCGGCCGAGTCCGCCGGGGTGCGGCTCCTCGCGCTGCGCCGGCCGGAATGGTCCGCGGAGCCCGGGGATCGGTGGACACGCGTGCCCGACGCCGCTGGCGCCGTGCGGGAAATCGATCTCCTGCCGGACGAAGGCCATGTTTTCCTGACGACCGGCCGGATGAATCTGGCCGCCTATGCGCGCGATGATCGGCACGCCTATCTCATCCGTCTGGTGGACCCCCCTGCGGGACCGCTGCCGGCACGGCACGTCGTCGTACTGGACCGTGGTCCCTACACGGTCGACGGCGAGTTGGACATGATGCGCCAGCACGACGTCACCGCCCTGGTGACCAGGAACAGCGGCGGCACCGCTACCGCCGCCAAGCTGGTCGCGGCGCGGCGGCAGGGTATTCCGGTGATCATGATCGATCCGCCCGCGCCACCGGCCACAGCCATCTCCGCCGGCACCGTGACCGAGATCATCGCACTTCTGGAAGCTGACGCTGCCGTCCAGAGGCACCGCCGTTGACGGACACGGTCCATCAGACATGACGGAAATCCGGCTTCCGCTTGATCATCCTTGAGCGGCCAGGCGAACACGCACCCTGCGGCGAAATGAACACGCGGCAAGCGGCGAAATAAACACAGCGCTGGCGGCAAAACTAACACGTCAGTCGCGGCCAGATGAACACGCGACGGTACGATGACCGTCATGGCAGCTGCTCCGCAGTCCCCGATCGGTCGCATCCTTCCCCGTCACGCGGCCGTCGCCGTCAGGGAAGCACTGGACGACACCAGGGTGGTCCTGGTCAATGGAGCCCGGCAGTGTGGCAAGAGCACGCTCGTCGCGCAGATCGGGAGCGAGCGCGGGGCGGAGTGGCGCAGCCTGGATCGGGTGGCGACCCGCCAGGCCGCGGTGTTCGACCCCACCGAGTTTGTGCGGGGCGCCGACCCCCTGGTCATCGATGAAGTGCAACGTGTGCCGGAACTGTTCCTGGCGATCAAGGAAGCCGTCGACACCGATCCTCGTCCCGGACGATTTCTGCTCACCGGGTCCGCACGGGTGCTCGGACTGCGTGGTCTACCGGACGCGTTGCCGGGCCGAATGGAAACAATCGAGCTCTGGCCACTATCCCAGGGCGAGATCGACGAAAAGCCGGACGGCTTTGTAGATGCGGTATTCTCCTTGGGATCTCGGTTGCACCACACCTCGGCGGCCACCCGTTCCGACTACATCGATCGAATAGTGCGGGGAGGCTTTCCCGAGGCGATCGCACGACCGGCCCGCCGACGCGAGCGATTCTTCGATTCCTACGTATCGGACCTCATCAACCGAGATGTCATCCAACTGTCCCAAATCGAACGCGGTCCCGAGATGCGGGCGCTGACTCGGCTCGTCGCTGCCCGGTCGGGACAGCTCCTGGTACCCGGCACTCTGGGCAACGAACTGGGACTGCCCCAGCCAACCATCAAGCGCTATCTCGGCCTGTTGGAAGAGGTTTTCCTGATCAAGCGCATCCCTGCCTGGTCCAGAAATCTCAGCTCACGGGCTATCTCTACACCGAAGGTGGCGACTGTCGACTCCGGGATAGCGGCGAACCTGCTCGGCCAGGACGCGACGAGCCTTCGACAGCCCACCAGCCCGTTCGGTCACCTACTCGAAGGATTTGTGGCCATGGAGATCGCGCGTCAGATCACCTGGTCCCAGCAGCGCACCGACCTGTACCACTATCGCACCAAAGACAAGGTGGAGGTCGACATCCTGCTAGAAAACCGACAGGGACAGGTCGTCGCCATCGACGTTAAGGCCGCATCCACGGTAAGGGCCGACGACTTCCACGGAATCCGATATCTCGCCGATCGACTCGGCGACCAGTTGCTGGTCGGAATCGTCCTCTACACCGGCCAGCAGACCCTGCCCTTCGGCCCTCGTTTCCGGGCAATCCCCATCAGCGCACTGTGGGAGATCGAGCCCCGTTGATTCTTCGAGTTCCACCCCAAAACTGCTTTCACGCGTCCACTGTGGAGGTGCGGTAGGCGCCGAGGATGGCGGGGATGGCGACCCAGGCGATGATCACCAGAACGCCTACCGCGAATCCCATCGGGAGGACGTAGTCGGGCAGGTAGCTGATGGGTGGGGCATACGGCTTCGAGAGGTCGGCTGGTGGAAACCACGCTCCTGGTCTGAGGTCGCCGAGAGCGTATGGGAGCAGGACGTCGCGGAGCGAACCAAGGAAGTGTGCCTGGGCGATCATCAGGGCGCCGATGGTCTGGAAGCCGATCAGCAGAGTGAGTGTCACCGAGCGCGAGCCGATGAGCGTGCCGATCCCCACCGCCAGCGTCGCGACGACCACTGTGGACAGCACGAGCCAGCCCAGGGAGCCGAACACCAGGCGTGCGCTCGGGACCGGCGTGGAGCCGCGGAACGTGAACGCGACGATCAGGCTGATCAGGAAACCGCTGAGGGCGAACACCAGTGCCACCACCGCGGCGGCGGGGACGCGGGTCAGGAACAGCGCGATCCGGGAGCGTCCGGTGGCGGCCAGGTCGCGGAACACGCCGTTGGCGCGGTCGATCGAGCCGGCCTCGGCGCCGATGAGGATGGCGGCGAACGACCCGAACCAGACGCCCATCAGGTCGGTCCCGTCCACGACGGCCCGTGCCCCGGGGATGAAGCCGTCCCGGATGATCGTGATGCCGTAATAGGCCAGGCACACGCCGACCGTGAGCACGGCCGCCGTGATCATCACGGCCCGCTGGCGGCGGAGCTTGAGGATGTCGACGGCAATCATCTGGCGCGTGATGGTCATGTTCATGAGTGGTCACCAACCCGCGAGGTCATGTTCAGGAACCGGTCCTCCAGCGACATCCGCATCGGCGCGAGGCTGGTCACGGCGACACCGGCGACGACGAGCCGGGCGGTGATGTCGCTGACCGCGCCCGGATCCGTCAGGGTGATGTGGAGCAGACCCTCCGGCGTCCGTTCGGCGCGAGCCACCGCGGGATGCGCGGTGACAATGTCGAGCGCGGCCGGTGGGTTGTCGCAGGTCAGTTCGTAGTGGTTGTGGGCGTCACCGATCACGTCCTTGATCAGCCCCTGCGCGATGAGCCGGCCGCGATCGATGACCGCCACCGCCTGGCAGGTCTTCTCGATCTCGTCGAGCAGATGCGAGGAAACGAACACCGTCCGTCCCTCCGCGACCAGTTCGGCGATCAACGTTCGCAGTTCGAGGATGCCGTTCGGGTCGAGGCCGTTCATGGGCTCGTCGAGGATGATCAGATGCGGGTCGGCGAGCAGGCAGCGGGCCAGCCCCAGCCGCTGGCGCATGCCCTGGGAGTAGGTGCCGACCCGGTCCTTCGCGCGGTCGGCGAGCCCGACCCGCCGCAGGGCCGGCTCGATCCGCGGCCGAGCCTCGGGTCCGCGCGCCGCGGCGATCACACGGAGGTTCTCCCACCCGGTGAGGTGCGGGTGGAAGCGCGGTTCCTCGACGATGGCACCGACGCGGGCCAGTACCGCCGCGCGATCGCCGGCGAGCGGGCGGCCGGCGATCCGGATGCTGCCCATGCTGGGCTGAGTGAGCGCCAGCAGCATGCGGATCACGGTCGTCTTGCCGGCGCCGTTGTGGCCGAGGAACCCGAACGCACAGCCGGCGGGCACGGCGAGGTTGACGTCCGCGACCGCGGTCCGCTCGCCGAAGCGTTTGGTGAGACCCCGGGTCTCGATGATGAGTGGTGAAGCGATCATGTGCCCAGCATCGGGCTCGCCCGGCACTCCCACCATCGGCCGAAGGTTCGGTTCGGCCCGTTTCGGATCGTACTTTTGGCCGGTTCCCCGGACGCCGTCCGAGTGCGTAGTTTTTCGACGGTGAGCACCTTTGGTCGGATCGCGGCCCATGCCCAGACGACGATCACGAACGTCGGCCTCGGTCTGGTGTTCGTCGCGACCCTCGCTTTGGAGGTGACCGGCCTGCACCCGGCCTGGCCCGTCAACGTGGCGGTCGGCGGGATCGTCTGGGGCGTGGCGCTGTTCCGAGCCTTCGGGCGAGTGTGGGCGGCGGCGATCGGCCTGGCCGTGTGCGCCGTGGCCGCTGTGTTGGGTTTGCTGTTCGCACTGCCGACGCAGCCGGGCGTCTCCGCGTCCGTCGCGTTGCCGGTGTTGGGCGCGGCCGCGGTCCGCGTCGCGAAACCCTGGAAGGCGGCGGTGATCGCGGTCACCGGGGTCGCGGTGCTGTTGTTGGACCGGTATTCGCTGCTCACGGTTGGCCACAGCAGGTTGTTGGTGTTGGCGAGTGTGCTGCTCTGGCTCGGCGCGCTGGCCGTCGGGCTGTTGCGGCGTTTCCTCGACGCCCGCGGGCACAGGCAGGTCGCGGATACCTCGATCACCAGCATCACCCGCCAGATCCCGGCGCACACCGAGACCATCGCCAACAGCGCGATGGGTGCCGTGCTCGCCGTTCTCGTGGCGCTCCAGGCGGCCATCGAAATCAGTCATGTGCCGCGGGCCGGCGTGTTCGGCCTGGTGTTCGGCGTGGTCATGAGCGTCATCACGTTGCTGCGGGGCCGTCAACCCGTGTGGGCGGCCGCGGCGGGCCTCACGGTCGCCGCGGCGGCTTCGGCCGCGGACATGCGCTATCACCTCTTGGTCCAAGCGGACGTCGCCGCGATCTTCGCGCTGATGGTGTTGGGTGCCGCCGCGGTCCGGGTCGCGAGACCGTGGCAGGCGGTGGTCATCGCCCCCGCCGGCGTCGCGGTGCTGGTGCCGATGATCGGCCACTTCAGCACGTACCTGCTGTTCCTAGTCGTGCTGATCTGGATCGGCATGCTCGCCGTGGGGGTGTGGCTGCGGTTCCTCGACGCTCGCCGCCGCCTGGAACTGGATGCCGTCCGGCGCCACGAACGGCTGGAGCTGGCCCGCGATCTGCACGACGTCGTGGCGCACCATGTCGCCGGCATCGTGGTTCAGGCGCAGGCCGCCCAACTCGTCGCCGCGAAGAACTCCGCGCCCCTGGATGGCACCCTGGCCGAGATCGAGTCGGCCGGCAACGACGCCCTGGCCGCCATGCGACGGGTGGTCAGCCTGCTTCGAGACGGCGACGACCCTGGTGGCGCCCGGCACGGCTCCGGCCAGCTCAGAGAACTGGTGGACCGCTTCGCTGGCCGAGGCCCGGCGGTGCGGCTTCGTCTGCCCGACGCGGACCAACCGCCGTGGCCACCCGAGGTGGCCACCACCGTCTATCGGGTGGTGCAGGAAGCCCTGACCAACGTCGTCCTGCACGCGCCAGGCGCGACCAACGTGACCGTCAACGTCGACACCGGCCCATCCGGTGTCACCGTCGAGGTCAGCAACGATGCTCCGGCCGGTTCCGCCGGCGCATCCTGGTTCAATCCGAGCGGCGGGAACGGGCTGGTCGGCATGCGGGAACGGGTCGAAGCGCTCGGTGGGACACTGCGAGCCGAACCCGGTCCGGACGGCGGCTGGGAGGTGCGGGCCGAACTCCCGCTGCCCGCCAGGAGCACCACATGACGATCCGCGTGCTACTCGCGGACGATCAGGCCATGATCCGGGGCGGTCTACGCCTGATTCTCGAAGATCAGCCCGACATCGCCGTGGTCGGCGAGGCCGCCGACGGGTCCGAGGCGATCCGTCTCGCTCGCCAACTCCGGCCGGACGTCTGCCTGGTCGACATCCGGATGCCCGGCAAGGACGGCATCGAGGTCACCCAGACCATCGCCGGACCCGATGTGCCCGATCCGCTCCGGGTCGTCATCGTGACGACCTTCGATCTAGATGAGTACGTCTACGGCGCCCTGCGAGCCGGCGCCGTCGGTTTTGTCCTCAAGGGCGCCAGCCCCGCCCTACTCGTCGAAGCCGTCCGCGCCGCTCAGGCCGGCGACGCCCTGATCTCGCCGCAGGTCACCCTCCGACTCCTCAAACACCTCGCGCCGACCACTGTCCGCAAGGCCGAGCAGCCCGCCGTGCGGCTGTCGGATCGCGAAATCGAGGTTGTCCGGGCCATCGCCAGGGGCCGCACGAACGCCGAGATCGGTGCCGAGCTTTTCATCGCGCCCAGCACCGTGAAGTCCCATCTCACCAGCATCCAGGGCAAACTCAGCGTCCGAAACCGTGTCGAGATCGCCGCCTGGGCCTGGGAAACCGGCCTTATCAAGCCCGCCACCGACTGACGCCGGCTCCGGTCACCGAGGTTCACGGCGGAGCAGGTAGGTGTCCATTGATCCGCCCCGCCACCGGCCGCGGTCAGATCGGCCAGCACGGTGGCCGAGATCATCAATCCGTTGGAATCCCGTGATGTCGTTCAGGCATGACGGAAGTCTGGTTTCCGTTTCTCCGTGAACGCGGCCATGCCCTCCTTCTGGTCCTGGGTGGCGAAGGTGGCGTGAAAGACCCGACGCTCAAAGAGAATTCCCTCGGACAGGCTGGCCTCGAAGGCGCGGTTCACCGCTTCCTTGGCCATCATGGTGGCCGGCCCGGACATGCTCGCGATCGTGGCCGCGACGGCCAGTGCCTGGGCCAGCAGCGTGTCGGCGGGCACGACACGAGACACCAGCCCGGCGCGTTCGGCCTCGGTCGCGTCCATGGTTCGGCCGGTCAGGCACAGGTCCATCGCCTTCGCCTTGCCGACGGCACGGGTCAGGCGCTGCGACCCGCCCATGCCCGGGATGACGCCGAGGGTGATCTCCGGTTGTCCGAACCTCGCGGTGTCGGCGGCGATGATCAGGTCACACATCATGGCGAGTTCGCAACCACCGCCCAGGGCGTAGCCGGCGACGGCGGCGATCAACGGAGTCCGGACGCGCGCGAGCGCGTCCCAGCCGGCGAACCAGTTGGCCGCGTACACATCACTGAAACTCCGCGGCGCCATTTCCTTGATATCGGCGCCGGCCGCGAAAGCCTTCTCGGATCCGGTCAGAACAATGGCGCCGATGGCCGGATCGTGGTCGAGTTCGGTGGCCACGGCGGTGATTTCCCGCATCGCCTGGAGATTGAGCGCGTTGAGCGCCTCGGGACGATTGAGCGTGATGAGCGCGACGCGCTCCTGCGGATGGTCGACGATGATGGTCTGGTAGTCGCTCATTCGGTGACATCCTTGCTGGACAGGCCGTTGGCGAACAAGCCGTCGCGGACAGCGGTGATGATCGCGGAAAAGTCACGGCGCGGCCCGTCGTGTGCGACGAAAGCCGCATAGAGTTCGGCGGCGTCCTCGCCGAGCAGAGTGGCCACGTTCTGGTCTCGTGCCGCCGCGCGAGCGAGGCGGAGGTCCTTGAGCATGAGTCCACTGGCGAACCCGCCGTTGTAGTCGCGGTTGGCGGGACTGGTCGGCACGGGACCCGGCACGGGGCAGTTCGTGGTCAGGGCCCAGCATTGCCCGGAGGCCGTGGACGCGACGTCGAACAGGGCTTGGTGAGTGAGGCCGAGTTTCTCGCCAAGCACGAACGCCTCAGCCACCGCGATCATGGAGACGCCGAGGATCATGTTGTTGCAGATCTTCGCCGCCTGGCCGGCGCCCGAGCCACCGCAGTGGATGATTCGCGCGCCCATGTGACGCAGGTGGATCTCGGCGTCGTGGAAGGCCTTCGTATCGCCGCCGACCATGAAGGTGAGTGTCGCCGCATCGGCGCCGACGACACCACCGGAGACAGGTGCGTCGACGGCCCGATGCCCCGCGCCGGTGGCGAGTGCCGCGGCCTCGCGGGCGTCGGCGACGTCGATGGTGGAGCAGTCGACAAACAGGGTGCCGGGCTTGGCCGCGGGCACGAGTTCGCGGTAACAGTCCAGGACATGCGCCCCACTGGGCAGCATGGTGATGACGACCTCGGCACCGGCGATCGCCACGGCGGCGGTGTCCGTGACCGCGACCCCACCCGCCGACGCCCGCTCGCGTGCCGCGATGACCGGGTCGTACCCGGTCACTTTCTGCCCGGCCTTGACCAGGTTCGCGGCCATCGGCCCGCCCATATTGCCCAGTCCCAGGAATGCGATGGTCATCGCGCCACTCCCGTCAACTCGTCGGCTCCCAGATCGGCGAAGTAGCTGTCGACAAGGCTGTCGTCGACATCGGCCAGGGTGGCCGGTGACCAGTGCGGCGAGCGGTCCTTGTCGACGATCTGTGCCCGGATGCCCTCGGCGAACTCGGCTGAGGCGAACGCCCGGCGGGAGATCCGGTACTCCTGGGCCAGCACTGTTTCCAGGTCGGGCAGCGCCGCGGCCCTGCGCAGCGCCCGCAGGGCCACCTTCAGCGCGGTCGGCGACTTGGTCTCGATCTCTTTGGCGGCGGCGACCGCCGCGTCACCCCCGTCGTGCAGCCGAACCAGGATCTCCTCGACACTGTCGGCGGCGTAGCAGTGGTCGATCCAGCTTCGCTCGGCGGCCAGTCCGCTCGGTGGGGCGGGCTCGGCGACGACGGCGAGTGCGTCGTCGGGTGTTCTCGACGCGAGCACGTCCAGCAGGTCCGGCAGCCGTTCACTGGGCACGTAGCAGTCGGCCAGTCCACAGTAGATAGCGTCGGCTCCGGACAGCGCCGTCGCGGTGAGCGCGATATGAACGCCGAGCTGTCCCGGTGCCCGGGACAGCAGATAGCTACCGCCGACGTCGGGAACGAAACCGATCCCGACCTCGGGCATCCCGACGCGGGAGCGTTCGGTCACCACGCGGTGGCTGCCGTGCGCCGACACGCCGACACCGCCGCCCATCACCACGCCGTCCATCAGCGCGAGGTACGGCTTCGGATACCGGGCGATCGTGGCGTTCATCTGGTACTCGTCGGCCCAGAAGGCCAGCGAGCCGCTGCCACCGGTGCGCATGTCGTCGTAGATGGAGCGGATATCGCCGCCCGCGCACAGCCCACGTCCGCCGGCACCGTCGATGAGCACGGCGCGGATCTCGGGATCGTCACGCCAGTCGTCGAGATGGTTCGTGATCGCGACGACCATGTCGTGAGTCAGGGCGTTGAGCGCCTTGGGCCGGTTGAGGGTGATCCGGCCAATTCCGCTGTGGACGATGAATTCGACGTCATTCATGAGGTCTCCTGCAGCATCCGGCGGGAGATGATTACCCGCATGATCTCGTTGGATCCTTCGAGGATCTGGTGCACCCGCAGGTCGCGAACGATTTTCTCCAGTCCGTACTCGGCGAGGTAGCCGTAGCCACCGTGTAGTTGCAATGCCTGGTTGGCGACCTCGAAACCGGTGTCCGTGCAGAACCGCTTGGCCATCGCCACCAGTTGCGTAGCCTCCCGGTCTCCCTGGTCGACCGCCTCCGCGGCGCGCCACAGCAGCATCCGGGCCGCTTCGAGTTCGGTACGCATATCGGCGAGCCGGAAGCGGAGAGCCTGCGCATCGGCGAGCTTCCCGCCGAACGCGGATCGCTCGGCGAGATATCGAACGCTCCTGGTGAGTGCGGTTTCCGCACCGCCGAGCGAACATGCGGCGATATTGAGCCTGCCGCCGTCCAAGGCGGACATCGCCACCCTGAATCCGTTTCCCTCACCGCCGAGCAGGGCGTCGGCGGGCACGCGGGCGCCATCGAGGATCACCTGCCGGGTGGGCTGGGCGTTCCAGCCCATCTTCACCTCGTTCGGCCCGAAGGACAGACCGACGGTGGCACGGTCGACGATGAACGCGGAGATGCCGTGCGCTCCCGGTCCCCCGGTGCGGGCGAACACCACGTAGACATCGGAGGTGCCGGCACCGGAGATGAACTGCTTGACCCCGTCGAGCACATAATCGTCGCCGTCCCGGCGGGCGCGGGTGGACAACGCCGCAGCGTCCGAGCCGGCGCCGGGCTCGGTGAGACAGTAGCTGCCCAGCGCGTCCATGGCGGACATTCGCGGCAGGTAGCGGTGCCGTTGGCGGTCGTCGCCGAACCGGTCGATCATGGTGGTGACCATGTTGTGGATCGACACGTACGCGGCGATCGACGGGCACCCGGTGGCCAACGCCTCGAACACCAGTACGCCGTCAAAACGGCCGAGGCCGGCACCGCCAACATCCTCGGGTAGATAGAGCCCACCGAAGCCCAGTTGTGCGGCCTTGCGGAGAACATCGACCGGGAAGTGCTTGGCCTGGTCCCATTCCAGCGCGTGCGGGGCGAGATGCTCCGCCGCGAACGCGGCCGCGGTCTCCCGCAGCGCGCGCTGCTCGTCGGTGAGTTTCATCGGGACCTCAGCTCATCGTCGGGATCACGAAGCTGGCACCGTCCCTGATGCCCGCGGGCCAACGGGAGGTGACGGTTTTGGTCTTGGTGTAGAAACGGATCGAATCCGGGCCGTGCTGATTGAGATCGCCGAATCCCGAGCGTTTCCAGCCGCCGAACGTGTGGTAGGCGACCGGGACTGGAATGGGCACGTTCACGCCGACCATGCCGGTGTTCACCCGCGTGGTGAAATCGCGGGCGGTGTCCCCGTCGCGGGTGAAGATCGCGACGCCGTTTCCGTACTCGTGTTCGCTGGGCAACCGCAGTGCTTCCGCGTAGTCCGCGGCGCGGACGACCGAGAGCACGGGGCCGAAGATCTCCTCACGATAGATCCGCATATCGGTGCGGACTCGGTCGAAAAGGCAGCCGCCGACGAAGAACCCGTGCTCATGCCCGGGCACCGTGATATCCCGCCCGTCCACCACCAGTTCGGCGCCCTCGGACAGCCCGATGTCGACGTAGTCCCGGACTCGCCTCACCGCCTCGGCGGTGACCAGCGGACCGAAGTCGGCGGTCCCGTCGTCCGCCGCGCCCACCCTGAGAGCCTTCACTCGCTCGGCCAGCCTGCTGACCAGGGCGTCCGCCGTGGACTCGCCCACCGGCACGGCCACGGAGATCGCCATGCACCGCTCACCGGCCGAACCGTATCCGGCACCGACCAGCGCGTCGACGGCCTGGTCGAGGTCGGCGTCGGGCATCACGATCATGTGGTTCTTGGCACCACCGAAGCACTGGGCGCGTTTGCCGGCGGCGGCGGCGGTCACGTAGATGTACTCGGCGATCGCGGAGGAACCGACGAACCCGACCGCCTCGATCCGCGGATCGGCCAGCAGGGCGTCGACGGCCTCCTTGTCGCCATTGACGACCGTGAACACGCCCGGCGGCAGGCCGGCCTCGGCGAAAAGTTCGGCCAGTCGAAGCGGGACCGACGGGTCACGTTCGGACGGTTTGAGTACGAATGCGTTACCGCACGCGATCGCGGGTGCCGTCTTCCACAGCGGAATCATCGCTGGAAAATTGAAGGGCGTGATTCCAGCCACCACACCGAGCGGCTGCCGCATCGAATACACATCGATTCCGGTCCCGGCGCTGTCACTGTATTCACCCTTGAGAAGATGCGGAATACCGATGGCGAACTCGACGACATCCAGGCCGCGCTGGATATCACCGTGCGCGTCGGCGATGGTCTTGCCGTTCTCGGCCGACAGCAGCCGAGCGAGATCATCCTCTTCGGAGCGGACCAGATCGAGGAAGCGCATCAGCACACGCGCCCGGCGTTGCGGATTCCAGGCAGCCCACTCGCGTTGGGCCCGCGCCGCCTCGGCGACCGCGGTGGTGACCTCCGCGGCGGAGGCCAGCGGAACTCGGGCCTGCACGCTGCCCGTGCTCGGATTGAAAACGTCGGCGAACCGACCTGACGATCCAGGAACCTGTTTTCCCGCGATGAAATGATGGAGTTCGGTGATCATGACAAGCCTTTCACACGAAAGCGCAGCAAGGCACCTCCGGTGCATTCCCGGTGTGCCCCGGATGGGAACGGTGGACGACCTCGGACCAGATTACGGCGGAGGCCGTAGAGCGCTGTTTTTCGCGCAGGCAAAAAGAATTTGCATGCGTTCAGCTCCATCCTCGTGGACGAACACGGACATCCACGGCCGGTATCCTGACTCCCGGATCAGCGACGCCCCGGCCTTCCCGGCTCGCGCCAGTGGCCATATTCCTCGGGTGGAGCGCCGCTCCCCGGTCACAGTGGCGGGACCGTGCCGGATTCTCACCGGCTTCCCTGTTACCGTGGACCTGTGGACATCCTATAGTAGGAAGTCCGACTATGTCGAGTGCCGACGAGTAGACCGATCGGGCGATCCTCCGCGTCACCAGGGCGCCCGGACCGCGCAGCGGGGGTCGATCAGGCGCTTGATCCGACACAGCCGGCGTGTCGTCCGAACGGCGGACAACGGCGATCCGTACGCTGTCGCCCGGATCCGACGATCTATCGGTTCTACGAGGTTATCCAGGTCTACGGGCCGGCAATCAAGGAGCTGATTCATGAGAAGTTCGGTGACGGGATTATGAGCGCCATCAACTTCAAGATCGACGTTGATCGCCGGGAAGATCCCGGCGGCGAACGGGTCGTGGTGACCCTGGACGGCAAATTCCTCAAATATCAGTGGGGCTGAACAGGCAGTAGTCCTGAACAGGCAGTGGAACTAGACAGACGAAGGGAGAATAGCCCGGTGTCGATTCCGGGCTATTCTCCCTTCGCTGAGATCAGTAGTTCTGGTTCTGGTCTCCGTAGTCGCCCTGCTGCTGGGAACCGGAGCCGCCCTGCCGCTGGGAACCGCTCTGCTGGGAACCGTAACCGCCCTGCTGCGAGCTCTGGTCGGCGTAGTCGCCCTGCTCGCTTCCGGGGGGAGTGCTCTGGTCGGCGTAGTCAGAGAGGTGGCTGCTCCGCTGGTCACTCTGATCGCCGTAACCCTGCTGCGAACTCTGGTCGCCGTAACCCTGCTGCGAACTCTGGTCGCCGAAACCGCCGGGCTGTCCGCCCTGGTCGGAGCCCTGACCCTGCGCGTCCAGATGCTGCTGGTAACCGCCGGACGCCAGCTGCTGCGGGTCAATCCCGACCTTCTGGAGAAGATCGGCGTGCTGGTTCGGGTCGATCTGGCCGCGAACCTTCTGCAGCAACTGCTGTGCCTTCTGCGAGTTCCCGCCCAGCTGTCCGACAAGATTAACAATCTGGCTCGGATCAAATCCCATGATAATGATCTCCCTGCGTCAGATAACGCTCTGATCAAGTGACACCAGCCACACAAACGTGTATACGCGGCGTTTCACCGGGTGGCAACCGGACGAGCGCCGTTGACCATAAAGATCCCCGGCATGGGTGACGGAGATGGTAGCAGAGATCAGAACGTCATATTTGATCTGCCGAATTTGATCTGCGACCGAGATCGTATATCTATTTCTGTCGATGAACGAACAGATCAGGCGCGCATTGATCTATGCCCTTTCGTGCTCATCCATAACGGACGTTCGGATTCCGGACAATATGGCTTCGAGCATGCGATCGAACTCCGCCGGCGAGCCGAAGTCGACCAGGATGGGCGCCAGAGAGGCCAGCGTGGGATACGCGGTGGCGTCCGGCGCGAAGCCTCCGCCGTCCGCCGCTTCGGCGGCATCCTCGCTCGCGGCCGGGCCGAGCGTGGCGAGCAGATAGCCGTTGAGGAACCCGAACAGGATCACGGGTGCCTCGGCGATCGTCCGATCCGGAAAGCCGCCGCGCCGCATGGACGCGGACAGCTTCTCGATCGCGGTGAGGGCGATCGGTGAGGTCTGGGCCCGGGTGGCCAGCAGCGGGAAGACCCGCGGATGCCGGTGCGCGAGGTCACGGTAAAGATGCGCGAACCGGCGCGCGATGTCGTCCCAGTCGCCGGCCGGACCGGCGAGATCCAGTTCGGGCTCGATCTCGGCGAGCACGGCCGCCGAGATCACGTCGAGCAGCGCCGCCTTGCCCTTGACGTGGTTGTAGATCGACATCGGGTCCACACCCAGCGCGGCCGCGAGCCGGCGGACCCCGAACCGTTCAAGCCCATGCTGATCCACCAGGTCGACGGCGGCCGCCGCGATCCTGGCGCGAGTGAGGCCGGCGGGCTGGCCCTGCGCGCGATTCACCACGTGAAAGCACCTCTGGTTGCACAAACCTACGATGTAGACCTACGGTGTAGGTATTCGCGTACCTACACCGTAGGAAAGAAGGGTAGCCATGGTTGCCGTGCCAACCACTCGGGTCCAGCAACACCAACGACACGCGGCGGCTCTGTTCGTGGGGCTCGCACTGACCGTGATCGCGGCACTGGCCCCGATCGTGGACATCGCCACCATCGACACCATCGGGGACCACGTGCGCGCGGCCTACCCACAGTGGAGTCCGGCGCTGGTGGCCGAGGACCGGAACGCGATCGCGATCTACCTGGTGGCCACCAACATCATCGGCATCATCGGCTGGCTGGCCACCATCGGCGCCGTGCTCGCCCGCAGGCGCTGGGCGCGCGGGCTCGCAACCACCCTGTTCGCGTTCGGTCTGCTGTATTCGCTGCTGAACCTCGGCTTCGGCGGCGCCGCGTACCACGTCGTCGTGCCCACCGACCATGGTCTGTTGACGCTGCTGCCCACGCTCGCCGGTCTCGTCGCCCTCGTCTCACTGTGGCGCGGCCGAACCAACACGAGCCGGTGAGGGTGCCAGCGCAGACAGGGTCAGGGTGCGGAGGTCGGCCCGGGCGCTGGTGACGAAGACGTCGAGATCCGGGCAGGTGTCCTCGTCGGCCACCACCATCATGCTGAACCGGCCGGCATAGGACAGCGCGCCGACTCCCACCGTGACCTTGTTGATCAGCGGCAGGATGGGGAGCGCCTCCAGCAGCCGTGCCCCGGCGAGAAACACCGGCGTCGCCGGCCCGGTGATGTCCGCGGTGGTGACGCTCACCGGGTGCCGGTCGATGGCCTTCAGGATCGCCCACCGCGCCAGCGCACTGCCCAGCATCGCGCCGAGATCCGGGTGCTCGCCAGCCTTACGCCCGGCCGTCTCCACGGCGATCCGCCGCAGCCGCAGGCAGGGATCGGGCTCGCCGATCGGCAGTGGCACGACCATCTGCGCGACGGCATTGCCGCTGGCCCCGTCGTGCTCGTCCGGCCGGCGCAACGTGATCGGCACGAAGGCGGGCAGGATTAATGCGTCCACCGGCTCGTTCCGGCTGGTCAGCAGGCCGCGCAGACCGCCGGCCGTGATGGCCAGCAGCACGTCGTTGACCTTGGCGTGATGGGCGCGCGCGATCGTCCTGATCACGTCGAGATCGGTGCGGAGGACGGCCAGCCGGCGCCCGGCACCGACCACCCGGTCCAGGCTGGTCGAGGGTGCCTTTGTCGCGCCCGAACCGATCAGGTTGCTACCGAACATCGGCCACGCGGCCAGCGCCCGCCGCACGACAACACCCGGCCGCGCCATCGTCGCGAGCCCGGCCTTCAGCCCGGCGGCGCGCCGACGCAGGTTGTCCACCAGCAGCTCGTCGGGTGAGGGCGGCGGCGCCGGGGACCACTCCGGCACCGTGTCGAGCGCCCGTTCCACCGGAACGCCGTCCGGCGCGGCGTCCAGGACGGCGGCGAGGGTCGCCACCGCCGCGATGCCGTCGCCCAGGGCGTGATGGATCTTCACGTACATCCCGAGCCGGCGGTCCGGCAGTCCTGTCAGCAGCCACAGTTCCCACAGTGGCCGGGACCGGTCGAGACGCCGGCGGCGCAGCCGCTCGGCGGTGGCCAACAGCGCCGCCTCGTCGCCGGGCGCCGGAACCTCCATGACACGCACATGGTCGCGGAGCTCGAACTCCTGGGCATCCGTCCAGAACGGCCCGCCCAGCCCCCACCTCGGCACCCGCAGCACCTGCCGCAACCGGGGCACGAGGTGCAGCCGGGCGGCGACGACCTGGCGCACGGCCTCCACGAAGCACTGGCCGTCGGGATCCAGCAGCCGATCTCCGTCCAATACCGCCAGTGCGCCGATTTCCTGCGGCCACAGATCATCCGGCCACAGCATCAGGCGGTCCTCCGCCGTCAGCCGTTCGATCGCCATTCTCACTCCAGGGGACGCCGTTTCAGGATGATCCTCAACGCCCGGCGTGGCCAGGGACGTCCGGCCCCGCGCGGCGGGCAGTTCGGCTCCATACTTCCCACGCGCCCGCGAGGACCATCGGGATCATGCGCACGGCCAGCGAGTCCGAGCTGCTCACCGCGACCAACCAGATCCTCAACCGCCATCCCGCGGTCGGTTTCGCCCTCGGCGTGGTCCAGGGCGGAACGCTCCAGTTCTTCCACGGCCACGGTTCGGCCAACATCGAGGCGGGCACGCCGATCACCGAGGACACGATCTTCCGGGTCGCCTCGATCACCAAGACCTTCACGGCCATCGCGATCATGCAGCTTCACGAGCAGGGGCTCGTGGACCTCGACGCGCCGGCCAACCACTATCTGCACGCGTTCCATCTGGTCCCGGCCGATCCGCACTTCCGGGCCACCACCGTTCGCGACCTGCTGACCCACACCTCGGGCGTGCCGGAGCAGATCCACCTGCCGCGCTCGCTCGCCGATCCGTTCGGGGAGAGCGTGCCGCTCGGCACCAGGCTGCCCACCCTCGGCGAGTACTACAACGGCGCCCTGCGCCTGGTCTGTGAACCGGGCACCCGCTTCACCTACACCGACCACAACTTCACCACGCTCGGCCAGATCGTCGCCGACGTCAGCGGACAGTCCATTCAGGACTATCTGCGCGAACACATCTTCCAGCCGCTCGGCATGGTCGTCACGGATCTGGTTCGCTCGCAACACGTCCAGGAGCGGCTGGCCACCGGATACGCCCTCGGTCGCGGCGGCCCCGGCGCGATCACCGACCGCGAGTGGATCACCGCCGCCGCCGCGTCCACCTACTCCAGTCCCCGGGACATGGCACGGTATCTCGCCGCGCTGCTCGGCGGCGGCGCCAACGAACATGGCCGGATACTCAGGCCCGAGACGCTGGCCGCCATGTTCGAACCGCAGTACCGGGCCGATCCCCGCGTTCCCGGAATGGGCCTCGCGTACTCCCGCTACAACCTCGGCGGACACCTCGCCATCGAACACGAGGGGATCCTGCCCGGCTTCAACTCGGACATCGTGGTCGCGCCCAACGACGGCATCGGCGTCATGGCCTTCACCAACGGTTCCCGGCAGGCGATGTTGTGGCTGCCCGCCGAAACCCTGAAACTGCTCGGCCAGCTCATCGACGCGCCCGAGGACGTCATCCGCACCGACGTCCCGCAGCGGCCCGACCGGTGGACCGACCTGTGCGGGCGCTACCCCTATCCCGGCCCGCTCACCGACCTCCGCACCCGGTCCATTGTGGGTGCCGGCATCGAGGTGGTTGTCAAGCACGGCAGGCTGATCCTGCGCGGCCGCAGCCCGGTCCCGGCGTTCCTGCGGGGCTTCGAACTGCACCCCGACGACGAGAACGACCCCGACGTGTTCCGGGTTGATCTCACCGAGTTCGACCTGGGCATCCCGCAGGTCGTGTTCACCCGCGATGCGACCGGCCGGGTCTCGGGCGTCACCGTCGAGGTGTTCCCGCTGGTCCTGCCCAAGCGTCAGGCCAAGAAGTAACCGCTCAGGCCTCGTGCTCCTTGCCGTCGCCGGCCCATTCGACGTGGAAACTGCCGGACCGGTCGACACGCTGGTAGGTGTGCGCGCCGAAGTTGTCGCGCAGGCCCTGGATCAGCGCGGCCGGCAGCCGGTCGCGGCGCAGCCCGTCGTAGTACGCCAGCGACGACGCGAATGCCGGAAGCGGGATGCCGGCCGTCGCCGCGCGCGCCACGATCCGTCGCCACGACTCGATCCCCGACCGCACGGCATCCGCGAAGTACGGCGCCACCAGCAGCGACGGCAGGTCGGAATCCTCCTGGTACGCCTCGCGAATCCGGTTCAGGAACCGGGCCCGGATGATGCAGCCACCCCGCCAGATGGTGGCCATCGCGCCACGGTCGACATCCCAGCCGTACTCGCGACTGCCGGCCGCGATCTGGTCGAAACCCTGCGCGTAGGCGACGACCTTCGACGCGTACAGCGCGCGGCGCACGTCCTCGACGAACGCGTCCCGGTCGGCGGCGTCAGCGCCGATGCCCAGGTCGCCGATCTCGGTGCCGAACACCCGACGTGCTGGCCCGCGCTGCTCGGAATGCCCGGACAGCGACCGCGCGAACGTCGCCTCCGCGATGCCGGTGATGGGAACCCCCAGGTCAAGCGCGTTCTGCACGGTCCACCGGCCGGTACCCTTCTGCTCGGCCCGGTCCAGCACGATGTCGATGAACGGCCGCCCGGTCGCGTCATCGACCTGCGCCAGCACGTCCGCGGTGATCTCGATCAGGAACGATTCGAGGTCCCCCTTGTTCCAGGTCCGGAAGATCTCGGCGAGCCGCGCCGGGGTGCCACCCAGGCCGGTCCGCAGCAGGTCGTAGGCCTCGGCGATCAACTGCATGTCGGCGTACTCGATGCCGTTGTGCACCATCTTCACGAAATGGCCGGCGCCGTCCGGCCCGACATGCACGCAGCAGGGCGTGCCGTCGACCTGCGCGGCGATGGACTCGAAGATCGGGCCGAGCTTCGTGTAGGAGCGGTCCGAACCGCCCGGCATGATCGACGGGCCGTTCAGCGCGCCCTCCTCACCGCCGGACACCCCACAACCGACGAAATGCAGGCCGTGCTCGCGCAACGCCCGTTCCCGCCGCCGGGTGTCCTCGAAATGCGAGTTGCCGCAGTCGATGACGATGTCGTCGGGTTCCATCAACGGCACCAGCTCGTCGATCACCGCATCGGTGGCGGCGCCGGCCTTGACCATGATGATCACCGCGCGGGGCCGTTCCAGCGACGCGACGAACTCGGCCATCGTCTCGGACGGGATGAACCGGCCCTCGTCGCCGTGCTCCGCCATCAGCGAGCGGGTGCGTTCCACCGAGCGGTTGTGCACCGCCACCGTGTGACCGTGCCGCGCCAGGTTGCGGGCCAGGTTACGGCCCATCACCGCCAGCCCGGTGACGCCGATGCTGGCCTTTTCCGCGCCTGCCTTGGAGGTCGAAGTCATGCCCGCGACGCTGCCACAACACGCGGCGGGTTGCCAGGCGCCCGGTGGACCGGAAGTCAGGACGCGCCGAGGATCTCCGTGAACAGCGGCCGGACCAGGCGCGTCACGTTCCGCGCGGCGGTCCCCGGGTCGGAAGTCGGGGACAGTGCGTGACTGATGGCCAGCCGCACCAGCGACTCGGCCACCAGCTCCGCGTCGGAGGCGTCGACGCGCGGCCACACGTCCACGATCAGCCGGGTGATGCGCTCGTCGGCGATCGCGCGGCCCAGCTTGGTCAGCAGCGGGACGAGCTGATCCTCGCCGGCGTCCGAGGTGATCATCTGGATGACCGGTTCGTCCGAGGCGAGCCTGAGGAACAGCCCGAACGCCGCCTGCAGCGCCGCGCCCGGGTCGTGCGCGTTGGCCCGGACCGACCGTTCCACCTCGGCGATCAGGTTCTCGATCTCGTGCGAGATGTACGCCTCCACGAGCGCCTGTCGTGAGCCGAACTCGTTGTAGATGGTCTGCCGGCTCACCCCGGCGGCCCGCGCGACAGGCGTCATCGTCGTCGCCGACCAGCCCCGCGAGCGGGCCAGCTGGTCGACGGCGGCGATGATCGTCTCGTGTAGGAGCCCGCGCGCGGCCTGGGCGTACGGGAGGGTCGTGTCAGGCGCTTCCGGCGTCCGCCGGCTGGTCGACCGGGAGGAAGTCGACCTTCTCCCGGACCCCGCAGTCCGGGCAGCACCAGTCATCGGGCACCGCCGCCCAGGGGGTGCCGGCCGGGAACCCCTCGCGGGGTTCGCCGTGCTCCTCGTCGTACTGGTAGCCGCATACCTCACACCGGAAGACGCTCACCCGACCTCCTCGCGTTCGCCGTGTGAGCGAGCCTGGGCCGGAACCGGGTCCAGGCTAGCGCCGGGCACGCCATACCGGGCGAGAATCGCGGCACGCTTGCGCGGCTGGATGTTGGCGCGGGTGACATCGCCGCCGTAATGCGCGAGCAGTCGCCTGTCCATCACCTTCCGCCACAGCGGCGGGAAATACGCCAGCACGATCATGGTCGCGTAGCCGCGCGGCAGCTGCGGTGATTCGTCGAAATGCCGCAACGCCTGGTAGCGGCGGGTCGGGTTGGCGTGATGGTCGCTGTGCCGCTGCAACTGGTACAGGAAAAGGTTCGTGACGATGTGGTTGTTGTTCCAACTATGCCGGGGCGTGACCCGTTCATAACGGCCATTGGCCAGCGACTCGCGCAGCAGGCCGTAATGCTCAAGGTAGTTCACGGCCTCCAGCAGGCTGAACCCGAACACCGCCTGCAGCAACACATACGGCAGGATTCCGACGCCGAACACCGCCACCAGCACCGCCCACAACACGATCGTCATCGCCCAGGCGGTCAGAATGTCGTTGCGCGGGCCGAACACCGGCTTACCCATCCGCCGCAGCCGGCGGCGCTCCAACTGCCAGGCACTGCGCACGCTGCCGACGACCGTGCGCGGCCAGAACGCCCAGAACGACTCGCCCATCCGGCTCGACGCGGGATCGTCCGGGGTGGCGACGCGCACGTGATGGCCACGATTGTGCTCGATGAAGAAATGCCCGTACCCGGTCGGCGCCAACGCGATGCGGGAGAACCAGCGTTCCAGGTGTTCCTTCTTGTGGCCGAGTTCGTGCGCGATGTTGATGCCGATGCCGTTGAGGGAACCCATCGACACGGCGATGCCGACCCGGTCGACCACGGCCAGTCCGCCGTTGCGGGTCATCAGCCAGAACCCGGCGAAGATCGCCAGATACTGCAACGGCAGGAAGCCGTAGATGACGTACCGGTAGTACCTGTCCCGTTCCAGCCAGGCGATGATCTCCTCGGGCGGGTTGCTGGGGTCGTCACCGAAGAGCTGGTCGACCACCGGAATGACGACGAACACGAAGATCGGGCCGATCCACCAGAACAGCCCGAGGCCGGTCAGGTTCACCAGGCCCCAACCGGCGAACGACAACAGCGGCAACACCGTGCCGAGCAACCACAGGTACCGCCTGCGGTCGCGCCAGTTCGGACGTTCGGTCGTGGTGATGGACGGTCGTCCGGACAGCGAACCCTCACGCATCTGGCCACCTCAGCTTCATTGACAAGATTTGCCATCGTGTCGGTCAGGTGTACAAAACTGTGCCTGATGTAAAGATCGAGAGCAAGACTTGTCAACGAAATCCCGAGTGGGAGTTCCGGCCTATCCGGCCTTGATCTTGCTTGCCTTGCGGGCCCGGGCGACGGCCTCCCGGATCGGGCCGTGATACCCCGGGCCGTGGCCGGGCAGGATCGTCTCGGCGTCGAGATCCTCCAGCGCGTCCAACGCCGCCACGGCGGCCGCCGGGTCGTTGCTGAACAGCGTCGGCAGCAGTTGCGGCCCGCGCAGCAGCGAGATCGCGTGCGCGGTGACCAGGGCGTCCCCGGTCACGATCACCCCGGACTGGGGCAGGTGGTAGGAGGTGTGCCCGGAGGTATGGCCGGGCGTCGCGATCGGAACCGGGTGGCCCGGCACGTCCAGCGGGCCCGGCCCCGAAAACGCTTGCGCGGACGGCACGGCCACATGTCGCAGCGCACCCGCGCCCAGGGCGCTGGCGAGCCAGCCCAGCACCCCCGGCCGCAGCAACCTGACCAGGATGCTCGATGGCTTCGCCTGCTCCTGGACCTCGCCCCGGGCCATCGGCAGTTCGGCGGCCGAGGCGAACACCGGCACCGCGGACCCCTCGGCGGAGATGCCGATCTCGCGTCCGATCAGGCCCGGCACCGATCCGATGTGGTCGACATGGGCGTGCGTGAGCAGGATCGCGGCGAGGTCCTCCGGGCCATGCCCGAGCTTGCGCAATGACCACCGCACCGCCTGAAGATCCCCCGGATAGCCGGAGTCGATCAGCGTCACGTCCTCGCCCTCGGTGAGGATGATCCAGTTCGAGCCCGGGCCCTGGACGAGGTGGACGCCCTCGGCCGCTTCGGTGATCGTGGCTGTCCGCATGTCCCGAGCATGCCGCGTCGGCTTCACATCACAGTGTCCGGGCCGCGGGACACCGTGCTGATGGCGCCGCATGGCCTACCCTGAAAGTCGTGTTCGTTAAGGTGTGCGGGCTGCGGACGGGTGAGGACGTCGAGGCAGCCGTAGACGCCGGGGCGGACGCAGTCGGCTTTGTGCTGACCGCCAGTCCCAGGCAGGTTGATCGCGATTTGGTGCGGAATCTCGTCGCTGCGGTTCCGGAAAATGTGATGACGGTAGCGGTGTTTCGAGGAGAGTCCGCGCGCGAGATCGCGGACACTGCAATGGCCTGCGGAGTGGCGGCTGTTCAGTTGCATGGCAACTACACCGTCGATGATTTCGAGTTCCTACGGAATTTCCCGCTGAAGCTGGTGCGCGCGGTGCGCGCCACGACGAACGGCGGCGGCGAGCTGCCACACTCCGGTGATCTCGGTGAGGACATGCTGCTCGTCGACTCCTCAGTACCAGGATCAGGACAGAGCTGGGACTGGTCCGAGTGGGTCGCGCGCCGTTCCGAGAAGAACTGGCTGCTGGCCGGTGGCCTGCGGCCGGACAACATCGCCGAGGCGATCGAGATGCTGGCGCCCTGGGGCGTCGACGTCTCCAGCGGTGTGGAACGCAGCCGGGGAGTCAAGGAACCGCGGCTAATACGCGAGTTCGTGTCGGCGGCGAAATCCGCCGCCCGGTCGCTCCTGCCGAACTGACGGGTCACGACCGAGCGGCGGTTAAGTTACTCGTGGGTATGGCGCCTCGCGGCACTCTGGACGAAGATGGTGTGCATCGTTGTCGCCGCGAGGAGGTCCCCGCGATGAGCACTCACGTCAACCCAGTCGACACCGCCGGCACCGAGTCGGTCGCCCCCGACACCGGCGCCGCCAAGACATTCGACTCGCTCAATCCGCGAGACGGAACGGTCCTGGCGACGTATCCGATCGAGGATGCCGACTCGGTGCGGGCGGCCGTCGACCGGGCCAGGGTGACGGCGCACTGGTGGGCCGGCCTCGGTTTCGACGGCCGGTCGATCCTGTTGCGCCGCTGGGCGGGCCTGCTCGCCCGGCGGATGCCGGAGCTGACCGAGGTGGTCAGCGGGGAGACCGGCAAGCCGCACAGCGATGCCCAACTGGAGATCGTGCTCGCCGTCGACCACCTCAACTGGGCCGCGAGGCACGCCCGCCGGGTGCTCGGACCACGGCACCACTCGCCCGGCATGATGCTCGCCAACTTCTCCGCGACCCTGCGCTACGAACCGTTGGGCGTCATCGGCGTGATCGGCCCGTGGAACTACCCGGTGTTCACGCCGATGGGCTCCATCTCCTACGCGCTGGCCGCCGGCAACACCGTCGTGTTCAAGCCCAGCGAATACACCCCGGGCGTGGGCAGGTGGCTGGCCGAGTCGCTGCGCGAGATCATCCCCGACAAGCCGGTGCTGCAGGTCGTGACCGGGTTCGGCGAGACCGGCGCGGCACTGTGCCGGGCCGGCGTCGACAAGATCGCGTTCACCGGCTCCGCCAGGACCGGCCGCGCGGTGATGGCGACCTGCGCGGAAACCCTCACGCCGGTGGTCATCGAGGGTGGCGGCAAGGACTCGCTGCTCGTCGACGAGGACGCCGATCTCGACGCCGCGGCCGACGCGGCCGTCTGGGGCGGGATGTCCAACGCCGGCCAGACCTGCACCGGTGTCGAGCGCGTCTACGTGCACCAGAAGGTCTACGACGAGTTCATCGCGAAGCTGGTCGCCAAGACGACCGAACTGCGGGCCGGCGGCGACCCCCAGGACAAGATCGGCCCGATCACGATGCCCAAGCAGCTCCGGATCATCCGCGAGCACATCGACGACGCGCTGCGGCGCGGCGGCCGGGCGTTGGTCGGCGGCAAGGACGCGGTCGGCGATCCGTTCGTGCAGCCCACCGTGCTGGTGGACGTTCCAGAGGACTCTCGCGCTGTCACCGAGGAGACCTTCGGCCCGACGCTGACCGTCGCGAAGGTCCGCGACATGGACGAGGCCGTGGAGCGGGCGAACGCCACCCGCTACGGCCTGGGAAACACCGTGTACGCGCGGCGCCGGAGCATCGAGATCGCCCGGAAGCTGCGGTCCGGGATGGTCTCGATCAACTCGGTGATCGCGTTCGCCGGCATCCCGAGCCTGCCGTTCGGCGGGGTCGGCGACTCCGGGTTCGGCCGCATCCACGGCGCCGACGGGCTGCGCGAGTTCGCCCGGCCGAAGGCCATCGCCCGGCGTCTGTTCCGCGTGCCACTCGACATCACGACGTTTTCCAAGACCGAGCGGTCGGACCGGTTGGTCGCCGCCCTGACGCGTGCGCTATACGGACGGAAGTAACGCGAGGTGACTTTCGCCCCACCGGCTTAACCCTTCCGAGTGAGAACCGACGCTAAGGTGTAATTGTCCTGAGCGTCGAAACGATGAAGTGATTGGTACCGAGAACTCGGTGCCGGTCGCGTGGGAGGGCGTCACGCTGATGAGGAGTCCGTCACGGGTGTGCAGGACGGTGATCCCCGTCGTGCTGGTCGGGACCGCGACCAGCATGCTCGTCGCCGGCTGCGGGGCCGGACCCCAGAGCAGTGCCGCGACGCCCGTACCGACGCCGGACTCGACGACCTCGACGCAACAGTGTGCTCAGGCGGTGCTCACCGTGTTGAGCGCGATGGCGTCGCAGCCCTATGACGGCCAGCCGGTACAGGACTTCCTCACGCGCTACAGCACCACCTCGGCCGCGTACACCGCGTACCGGAACAGCTTCACGGCGTTCTTCAACCAGGCGTCCGAGCACGGCGTGCAGGCCGCCGAGGACGCCGTGCGCACCCAGGTACAGCGGGACTGCTCGGCGACCTGATCGCACCGGTCGCGTCCTGGCGCGATCAGGTCGTCGGGGCCTTCGCGACGTCTCGGGACAGCACATCTCCCGACAAACCCGCCAGACCGGCCTGACAACTGTCATGTCGAACCGCTGATTCCGCGCACTAACGGGCGAGCCGGTCGCCTCCTAGCGTCTTCGACATGACCGAACACGCTGTCGACTTCCTGGGCGTCACCAGGACCTTCGGTGCGGTGCGCGCGATCGACGCGATCAACCTGACCATCGACCGTGGCGAGACCGTCGCCCTGCTCGGACCCAACGGCGCGGGCAAGAGCACCACGGTCAACCTGCTGCTTGGACTGCTCTCCCCGACCGCCGGGACGGTCAACGTGCTGGGCACCAGCCCGCACGACGCGGTCTCGGCCGGCCGGGTCGGCGCGATGCTCCAGGACGGCGGACTCATGCCCGGCGTGCGAGTGGCCGAGCTGATCGACTTCGCCCGGTCGCTGCACGCCCACCCCCATCCGCGCGGCGACCTGCTCGACGACGCCGGCCTCACCGACATCGCCACCCATCGGGTGGACCGGCTGTCCGGCGGCCAGGCGCAGCGGGTGAGATTCGCGCTGGCCATCGCCGGCGATCCGGACCTGCTGGTGCTGGACGAGCCGACCAGCGCCATGGACGTGGCCGCCCGCCGGGCGTTCTGGGCGCACATCCGGCACTACGCCGCACGCGGCCGCACCGTCCTGTTCGCCACCCACTACCTCGCCGAGGCCGACGAGTACGCCGACCGCATCGTCGTGGTGTCGGCCGGCCGGATCGTCACCGACGGAACCCCCGGCGAGATCAAGGCGGCGGCCGGCGGCCGGGCCGTCCGGTTCACCATCGGCCACGACAGCACCGCCGGCCTCGACCTGCTGCCCGGTGTCACCGCCGTCGAGATGCACGGTGCCGCCGTCACGCTGCGCACCACCGACGCCGAGGCGACCCTGCGCGCCTTGTTCGCCAGCCGGGACCGGGTGCCGGACATCGAGGTGTCCGGCGCGGACCTGGAGGACGCCGTGCTCACCCTCACCCGCTGAACCAGCCCGTCACTGGTTCCGACCGTTCGGGAGAAACGATGTTCGCACTGGCCCGTCTGGAAATGCGCCGGATGCTGTCCGACAAGCGCTTCCTGATCCTCATGCTGGCACTGCCG
>DASVLX010000212.1:0-14646 GCA_036384655.1 Pseudonocardiaceae bacterium | reverse complement strand
TTTCCGTGGGAAGCGAGATATCCCGATCGAACGAGGGTATCCACAGAAACAAGCACGGGCAGATGGATCTCACTCGCTCCCAGATCGGTGGCCGCAGTCGCGAAGAAGCGATCAAGCGACCCAAAGAGTCGCGCCAACAATCCGCTATAAACGGCGCTTCCCTGCGCGTCGAAACTGAGCCAGCCCTCTGCTACCAGATCGTGGATCGGATCGGCGGCAGCCGACCGAAGCTCGAACCGAGTCTCCGCCACGGTGGTCGGCGCTATGTCGAGCCCGCCAGCGAGTAACGCGGCCAGTGCGGAAGCGACGAGCTCGGCCACAGCGGTATCGTCCGCCTGGCCGCTGTACTCGATCTGGACGTCCTCATCGGACAACCTGACATTGGTGATACCCTCAGCCGCCCAGAAGAGATTCCCGCACGCCTCGCGCGCCGCGGATGACGGCACTCCACTAGGCAGAGGCACACGGATCGTTCGTATACTCATTGACTCACCATCCCGGAACTAGGGCGTCGCCCCGACGTCGAGTCCAATTGCGAAGAGATCGAGTCCAGAAGGTAGCGGCCGAGTGTCTAGATCGGTAAGGCGTTCCCCCACACGCCGGGCTGGTACGGACGATCAAGTCGACGGCCTACCGGCCGGTCGCGTTCGGCCGGCCATCTGATTTCCATCGGGCTTCCCGTCTGCACCTGCGGTATCCGCCCTCAGGTAGAGCGTGATTGCGCTGCTGCGCTACCGGAGAGAGCGATCTCCTGGCCGTGTTGTGAGATCGACTTCAGGTGCCATCATGCGCCGACCTCAAGCGTTAACGCAACCCTGCATTATGACGCTGCGTCTTGCAAACTTGACCGTCTGCGAACCTAAACGGGGCCACCGTTTGCAGAGTGACGATCAGGAAGCTGAGAAGATGGACCATGTGAGGATGAGGGGGCACGCGCCCACGGTGAGGTTGCGGCGTCTGGCCGCTGAGCTTCGCCGGGTGCGTGCTGCCGCCCGGTTGACCCAGGATGCGGCGTGCCGGGCCACCAACATCAACGAGACGACGCTGTACCGCATCGAGACCGCCCGCGTCCGCCCGCAGACGCGGACGTTGCTGGCCTTGCTTGACCTCTACCAGGTTGACGATGAACAGCGCGGATATCTGATCACGCTCTGCAAGGAAGCCGCCGTGCAAGGGTGGCTGCGGCCGTATCACTCGGAACTCCCCGAGGAGTACACCGCGTACATCAGCTTCGAGGACGAAGCGCACGGCGTCCGCAACTACGAATCGCTGTTCATCCCTGGGCTGCTGCAGACCGAGGAGTATGCGCAGACCGTCATCCGGGGCGTCCTGCCATGGGCGACGCCCGCCGAGGTCAACGACCGCCTGCAGGCGCGGATGGAGCGCAAGGCGGTCCTCACGAAAGACAATCCCCTCAATCTCTGGGCGATCCTGGACGAGGCGGCACTTCGGCGGATGGTTGGCGGACCCGCCGTCATGAAGCGGCAACTGGCGACCCTGGCGGCCGCTCGCGAGGCGACGAACATCAATCTCCAGGTAATCCCGTTTGGCGTGGGCGCGCACCCGGGCATGCCCGGATCATTCGTGCTCATGGACTTCGCTGACCCCATGGACGCTGACCTGATCTACATTGACAGCATGGCCGGCGATCTCTTCCTCGAATCCGAGGCCGACCTCCGCCGCTACACCTCGATCTTCGACACGCTTCGCGCGATCGCGCTGAGCCCGGACGAATCAGCCACCCTGATCACCAACCTCATACGGGACATCAAGTAAAGGAGTCAGGAAAAACGCCATGAACACCAACGAGACCAACTGGCGTACCAGTTCCTACAGCAGCGGCAACGGTCAGTGCGTGGAGGTTGCCCACCACAGCGTTCAGGTCGCGGTCCGCGATTCCAAGAAGCCGCAAGCTGGCCTGCTCGCCTTCCAGCCCGCGCATTGGCTGCTGTTCACCCAGACCCTCAAACACGACTAGCAGACCCGCGGGCAAGGCCCGGTGACCTGGCCGATCGGCCCCGCACGCGCGCAACGTCTTCGCTCGTGCGGGGCCGACTCAGTCAGGAGATCGAGTGCTATTGGACGGAACGGTCGTTGGTGCGCAGGGATCCAATACGAAGATGCGGTGGGGTTTGGCAGCGGTAACACCGGCCCAGCCGCCCAGAACACACATTAATAACCGACACGTCGCGACTCGGCACGTAGTGATCGCGCGAGTTGATCCAACACGTTGCGGCATTCATCCAGGTTGTTCGCTACGTCGTGTGCACCGGCGGCCCGTAGTTCGGCGGCGCTGGTCTTGCCGGTCGCGACGCCGATGACGTGCACGCCGGCGGTCAACCCGGCTTCAACGTCCTTGGGTGTGTCGCCGACGAGCACGGTGCCGTCATTGCTGAAGGTGACGCCGGTTCGGTTGTGGGCGCGTTGCTGGGCGATGGCGACGAGCTGGGGGCGATGCGGGTTGTCGTCACCGTAGGCTCCGCTGCCCAGGTCGAGGTAGCGATCGAGGTCGAAGACTTCGAGCTTGATGCGCGCGACCTGACGAAGATTGCCGGTGAGCACGCTTTGGTGAATCGCCGGATCGTCAGCGAGGTGGGCGAGGGTGTCGTGGGCACCGGGCAGCGCGCGCCCGATGGTCCGCAGCTCGTCGCGGCTGTCTTCATAGCCGTGGACGAGTGCGTCGGCCAGCGTGGTGACGGCGTGTTGGGTCGGTTCGATGCCGTTGATGCGCAGGCTTTCGGCCATGATGTCCAGCTCGGTGCGCCCGGAGATCGCGGCGAGTTTGTCCAGTGTCTTGCTGGTCGCGGCGGGAAAGGCCCGGTCGTAGATCGCGCGGCCGACGCCGCGGGTTTCGATCAGGGTGTGGTCGACGTCCCAGAGCACCAGCAGACGGGGACCAGCGGGAGCCGGAGGTGAGGCGGACATGTGCGCAGTGTGCCGCTTGTTTCCGAGCTGGATTCATCGTTGGTGATGGTCGTCGTGCGATCTGTGTTGCTCACGGCCTCTCGGGAGGGAACACGGGATGGATGAGCGGCTGGCCCAAGCGATCGGCGAGGGCTGGTCCAGAAGTGGTCCACAAGCCGCCGTGTGGTTGATCACGAGAAGATCGGCACCGCACATGACGAAGGGCCTCCTGACCTGGGCGGATGCCCTGTCAGGAGGCCCTTCCTTCGACCGTCGGGACGACAGGATTTGAACCTGCGACCCCTTGACCCCCAGTCAAGTGCGCTACCAAACTGCGCCACGTCCCGGCCACATCCGGTTTGGCTGGATGCCGGACTAGGTTACCGCAGGTTCGAGCGGCCGAGCAGCCGGGTCCCCGAACATGATCGGCCGAGGGTTGCGGCGCTGGCGCACTTGACTGGGGTCAAGGGCACTGCCCCGGGTGAAGCCGCTGCGGCCGAGTGCTCAGCGTGTCACCTGCGAGAAGCACTGCGCGCGGGCGACACCGCCAGTCAGTCGCTTGCCCGCGGATCGCATTGCCCCCGCCCGATTCATACAGTGCGGAGTTTGTCCAGAATCCCGGGAATGGCCGCCAGAGCACGGCGTTCCTCCTTGCTGAGCCGTGTGCGGATCGCTGTGGCGAGTAGGTCGCGCCGGCCACGCCGATCTCGATCGAGTGCCGCTCGTCCCGCCCGGCTGATCGCGATCACGAATCCTCGCCTGTCGGAGGGATTGGGCGCGCGGTCGATGAGATCGAGCTGCTCGAGTTCGGCGATCATGCGACTCATGCTCTGATGGCGCACACCGCGCCAGGAAGCGAGTTGAGCGATCGTCTGTGGGCCGTTGCGGTCAAGCCGCCCCAGCACCTCGGCGCGGATCGGCGGGAGGCGGTCAGCCTCAGCGCGGGTAGCTCGAACGAACTGCCCGACGGCCCGTCGAAGATCCTCGGCCAGTCCCTGCTCGGCATCCATGCTCAAGAAGAATACAGCATGGCTGTATAGTTGAGATATACAGCACTTCTGTACGAATCGAGGAGGCGGTCATGCGGTTGTGGAAGTACGGACATGCGAGCGTTGCCCTGGAGGCCGACGGGCGCCGCCTGGTTGTCGATCCTGGAGGCCTCACCCCCGAGGACGCTCTCGCCGGGGCCCAGGCTGTGCTCGTCACGCAT
Organism: Pseudonocardiaceae bacterium; assembly: GCA_036384655.1. Lineage (GTDB taxonomy): Bacteria > Actinomycetota > Actinomycetes > Mycobacteriales > Pseudonocardiaceae > DASVLX01. The sequence continues at coordinate 10,532 of DASVLX010000212.1, read as the reverse complement.
GAACACTTCGACCACTTCAGCCCACAGAAGCTCACGGTGGCGATGGCGGACGATCCGGCCCTCGAGGTGTGGACCAACGCCTCGGTCGCCGGGCAGCTGGGCTGCCAACCGCGGGCGCGTGCATGTCGTAGCGGACGGAGACACGTTCTCGGTGGCGGGTTTTGAGGTCTCGGTGCATGGGGTCTGGCATGCCGAGTTGCACCGCGACATCCCGCGCGTGCCCAACATCGGATTCCTCATCGACGGTCAGGTGTTCCACCCGGGCGACGCGCTGACGGTTCCGCCGGTGCCGGTCGGGACGCTGCTCGTGCCGATCCATGGTCCGTGGTCCCGCACCGCGGATCTCATCGACTGGATCCGCGAGGTGAACCCGGATCGCGCCATCGCCGTGCATGACGCCGCGCTCAGCGATGTCGGCCGCGCCATGATCGCCGGGTTTCTCGGCGAGAACTCGCCGGTCCCGACCGGCGTTCCGTACCAGCACCTCGCGTCCGCCGAGTCCATTCGACTGACCTGACCACCGTCCGGCGCGGCGGCCGGACGTACAAGGGGCATGGGTTCGAGTTGTGTCGAAACGGGCCGATGCTGATCAGGATCGCGGCAGCAGTTGGTCGACCAGGGTCTGGGACAGCCACCGCTCGTAACGCTGGGGCTGCCAGCCGCGGTCGCCGACGAGGAGCTGGAACACCTCGGGGGACATCAGCGCGTGGATCACGTCGGCCGCGTCGCGCTCACGCACGCCGGGCCGCAGCGCGCCCGCGCGGGCGAGGGCCCGTGCGATCTCCTTCTGGCCGGCGCCGCGCTGCTCAGCCCGTTCGGCGAGCAGTGATGCCGCGTCCCGGTCCGATGCGGCGGCGCTGGCCAGGATGCGGTACAGCGGCGCCGTCCTGACGTTCGTCGCGCGGCAGATGGCGGCGAACCCCGCGAGCTGGCGTGCCGGATCGGGCTCGGCGAACGCGGCTCGCGCGGCCGGCTGTTCCGCCAGTTCACCCGCGTGCTCGGCGCCCACGACGGCGGCGTCGATCAGCGCGGTCAGGATGCCGAGTTTGGAGGAGAACAGCCGGTACACCGTCGCGGGCGGAACATCGGACCGCTTGCTGATCGCCTCGACCGTCGTGGTCGCGTAGCCACGCTCGACGAACAGCGACCGAGCCGCCTCGACGACCGCGGCGCGAGCCAGCCGGGTCCTGGCCTGCGTGCCCGAGCCGACCGATGGGGCGGCTCCCTGTCCGGACGCCATGCGGATCAGACCTTCCTTCCCAGGTCCGTCGATGCTCATGATTTGAGAGTAGCACTCTTGAAATGAGAGTATTACTCTCAAGGCATGCGCAGATGGATGGCTACCGTGATCGCCCTCGGATGGGGCGTGGCACTCGGGGGAACCTTCGGCTGCCTGCTGCCCTATCTGCTGGGCTACTGGACTTTTCACTGGTCGTCGCCGTACGGCGTGATCGCCGAGACCGCCGGAGCGATCCTGATCGCCCTCGGCCTCGTTCCGATCGTGCAGGCGTTCGTCGCCTTCGTACGGGCCGGCGGGACTCCGGTCCCCGCCGCGTCGCCGCCGAGCCTGGTGGTGACCGGCTTCTACGGGTACGTGCGGAACCCGATCTATGTCGGCTTCCTCGTCGTGCTCATCGGTCAGGCGCTGCTGTTCGGATCGACGCGGATGGCGGTCTACGCCGCCCTCGCCTGGTGCGTGGGAGCGGCCGCCGTGCGGTTCTACGAGGAACCGCGCCTGCGTCGCCGGTTCGGCGCGGACTACGAGCGGTACCGCCGCGCGGTGCCGGCCTGGATACCCCGGGTCCGTGCCTGGATCCCACCGGAATCCGCAGCTGCCACACCACGACAACTCAGCGGCACTCAGTGAGCCACCTCCGAGAGGAGTGATCCTCCATGCCTCGCATCACGCCGGTCTCGCCCGCGAGGGCGCGCCCGTACGCCAAGATCGTTTTCTGGTTCGTCCGACGCGGCATGGCCAAGGCCGCCGGCCGGGACGCCAAGCAGGTGATCCAGCCGTTGCGGGTCTACGCGCGCGTGCCGGCCCTGTTCAACGCCTACGTCAAGTTGGAGCAGGCGACTGCGAAGCTGCATGGCCTCGATCCGCGCCTGCACGCGCTGGCCGAGCTCAAGGCCGCCACCCTCACGCAGTGCGAATACTGCATCGACCTCGGTTCGGCGATCGCGCACCAGTGGGGCCTGACCGACGCCGAACTGCTGGCGTTGCCCAACTACCGGTCCAGCCCACTGTTCTCCGAGCTGGACAGGCTGGTTCTGGACTACGCGGTGGCGATGAGCCGCACCCCGGTCGAGGTGCCGGACGACCTGTTCGACCGGCTCCGGCAGCACTTCACCGACACCCAGATCGTCGAGCTGACCCATCACATCGCGCTGGAGAACATGCGCGGCCGGTTCAACCTCGCCCTCGGCATCGGCTCGTCCGGCCTCACCGAGGGCATGGTCTGCGCGATCCCGGCGACCCACCCGGTCCAGAACACGCCCGCGACCCAGGAGGTGCCGTGATGTCGACGCCGACCAACCCGCCAACCAGCCCGCGCACCGTCGCCGCGCCGCGTCTCACCGCGGTCCTCGGTCTCATCCTCGCCGTGGGCGTGCTCGCCCAGGGCCTGCTCGCCGGAGCGTTCATGCAGGGCGATCACCAGTGGTTGAGCTGGCATGAGGCGCTGGGCACCTCGCTCATCCTGCCGCCGCTGATCAGCGTCATCGCCGCGCTGGTGCTGCTGCGCCGACAGCCCGACAGCCCGTCGGCGCTGCTCACGCGGATCTTCCTGCTCGTTCTGGTGATCGTCGTGATCCTGACCGGCCATGCCGGCAGGAGCCTGCTCGCCCTGCACATCCCCGCCGCGATCGCGGTCGCCGGGATCGCGGTGCGACAGGCGACCGGATTCGTCCGGATCCCCAAATTCCCCGGGGTCCAACGACGTGACGCGGACCGCCGCCCCGCCGGCGTCGGCCGGTGACGGGGAGAGGAACAGGTTGGTGTCGTGGAGATCAGGAAACAGGAGGAACAAGACGTGGCACAAACCGCGGGCTGGATCGATGTGCACCACCACATCGTTCCGAAGGACTATGTGAAGGCACTGTCGAAGCTGGGGGTCACGGCGGGCCTGGGTGTCGCGCTACCCAAGTGGGACGTGCACAAGGCGCTGGACGTGATGGACGAGCATGGCATCGCGTCGGCGGTGGTCTCGATCTCCGCGCCCGGAGTCTATTTCGGAGGGAGGGATCGTGCGCTGGAGATCGCGGCGGAGTTGTCGCGACAGACGAACGAGTTCTGCGCGGAACTCATTCGCGAACACCCGGGACGATTCGGCGCCTTCGCCACGCTACCGCTGCCGGATGTCGACGCCGCACTGAAAGAGCTCGCCCACAGCCTCGACGAGCTGCGACTCGACGGTGTCGTGCTGTTGAGCAACTATGACGGCTACTACTTGGGCGACCCGAAGTTCGACGCGCTGTTCGCGGAGCTGAACCGACGGAAGGCGGTCGTGTTCGTTCATCCGCAGTCCCCTCCGGCAGCGAAGGACTTTCACCTCGGCCTGCCCGAGGCGATGCTGGACGTGTGTTTCGACACCACCAGGACCGCGTTCTCGCTGATCGTCAACGGAGTCACGAAGAACTACCCTGATATTCGTTTCATACTCGCGCACGCCGGCGGTGCCGTTCCGTATATGGCCGCCCGCGTCGACATCACCGCCGCGATGCTCGCCGGCCTCAAGGGCGCGGCACCCGTCGTCGCGGAGGGCATGGGCAAAATCTTCTCGGTCTCGCACCGGCTGGAAGAGAAAATGCCCGAACAACTCAGCTACTACCTGAGGTTCAAGAAGAACGTGTTGCCGGAAGGCCCCGACCATTTTCTGGGCCGGTTCTACTACGACACGGCTCTGTCGGCGTCGCCGCATGCCTTCGCGTCCCTGTTCACCGTCGCCGGCATCGACCGTGTGCTGTTCGGCACCGACTACGTTTTCGCCACCGAGGCAGCGGTGCCCTCGGCCATCGACGGCATCCGGAACTATCAGGGATTCTCGGGTGAGGATGTCCGGGCGATCGGTCGGGAATCGGCGCTCGCCCTGTTTCCCGGGCTCGCGGGCCGAACCCCGGCATCAATGAACCCGCACGAGAACATCCACGACTGAGCACTTCCGCACGACTGAGCACTTCCGGACGTGGGGCCGGGTACGGTTCGACCAGCGAGCCCAACCCGACCCCGCGGGAGTGCGTGACATGGAGCTTCTGCCGGCACTGTCCGGCTCGTTCGACGACCGGCCCGACGCGATTCGTTTCGTTGACCAGACCGCTGATCAGGCTCACGACCAGGTGATGTCCTGGGAGGCGCTGCGCGGCGCGGCCACCGCGGTGGCCGACCGGATCGCCGGCGCGAACATGGTCGCCGTGCACGCCGCGGCCCGGCTGGAAACCGTGGCGGCCGTGCTGGGCGGGTTGCTCGCCGGCGTACCGGTCGTGCCGCTGCCGCCCGATTCGGGCCCGGCCGAGCGCCGGCACATCCTGCACGACTCCGGCGCCGCGATGCTGCTGCACGCGGCCGGCCAGCCGGCGCCGGCAACCGAGGGCAGCCCGCCGCCGGTGCCGGTCGACCTGGCGCGGCGGTCGGACACCCGGTACCCGGAACCGGACCCCACCAGCACCGCCCTGGTCCTCTACACGAGCGGCACCACGGGCGCGCCGAAGGGAACGCTGATCAGGCGCTCGGCGATCGCCGCCGACCTGGACGGCCTGGCCGACGCCTGGGCGTGGACGGCCGACGACGTGCTCGCGCACGGCCTGCCGCTGTTCCACGTCCACGGCCTGGTACTCGGCGTGCTCGGCCCGCTGCGGTTCGGCTCCCGGCTCGTGCACACCGGCCGGCCCACCCCGGAGGCGTACGCGGCGGCCGGTGGCACGATCTACTTTGGTGTGCCGACCGTGTGGTCGCGGGTCTGCGCGGCTCCGGCCGCGGCGGCCGCGCTGCGCGACGCCCGGCTGCTGGTTTCCGGCAGCGCCGCACTGCCGGTGCCGGTGTTCGAGGCGCTGGCCAATCTGACGGGCCATCGTGCGGTGGAGCGCTACGGCATGACCGAAACCCTGATCACGGTCAGCGCGCGCGCTGACGGCGAACGGCGGCCCGGATTCGTCGGCACGCCGATCGCCGGGGTGCGCACCCGGCTGGTCGCCGAGGATGGCACCCCGCTGCCGGCCGACGGCCTGACGGTCGGTGACCTGCAGGTGGCGGGGGAGACCCTGTTCGGCGGCTACCTGAACCGGCCCGAGGCCACCGCCGCCTCGTTCAGCGACGATGGCTGGTTCCGCACCGGCGATGTGGCGATGATCGGTCCGGACGGCTGGCACCGGATCGTCGGGCGCGCCAGTACCGACCTGATCAAGAGCGGCGGCTACCGGATCGGCGCCGGCGAGGTGGAGAACGCCCTACTGGCGCACCCCGCGGTACGCGAGGCCGCCGTGATCGGCACCCCGCACGAGGACCTCGGACAGCAGGTCACCGCCTACGTCGTCGCGGACGGCGTGACCGGCGAGCAGCTCATCGAGTTCGTGGCCCGGGAACTGTCCGTCCACAAGCGACCCCGCCAGGTGTTGTTCGTGAACAGCCTGCCACGCAACGAGATGGGCAAGGTCCAAAAGAAACTCTTGTCCCAGTAGAGAAAGCTGCGTCCGGTGAATGCGGGCCACAACCGCCGGCCGCCCGAAGTACTCAACCAGAACCCGGGCCCCGCGCCCCCCGACCCCCGACTGTTCCGGCGTTCCAGGTGGATGCGGGCCAAGGCCGCAGGCGGCGTGGCGTGCTAAGGCACGCGAGCCGCCGAGAACGCCGGCCCGCGCCGCCTGGGACGCCGGAACTATGGGAGAAGGAGGAGCTTTCCGGTTGTCCGTCGCGAGTGCAGATCCGCGTGTGCCCGGGCGGCGTCCGCGAGTGGATACCGGCCACCGACGCGGACAGTGAGCTGGCCGGCGCGGACCGCGTCGAACAGTTCACGGGCCCGCCAGGTCAGTTCCTCGCGGGTCGTCACGTAGTCGGCCAGGTTCGGTCTGGTCAGGTAGACCGATCCGGCGGTCTTCAGCCGCTGTGGGTCGACCGGCGGCACCTGTCCGCTGGCGGCACCGAACAGCGCGAGCACACCGCGCCGCCGCAGGCTGGCCAGGCTGCCGTCGAAGGTACTGGCGCCGACCCCGTCGTAGACGACCGGCACTCCGGCTCCGCCGGTCAGCCGGCGCGTCTCGGCGGCCACGTCCTGCTCGGTGTATCGAATGATCTCGTCGGCGCCCGCCTGGCGGGCGATCCGTTCCTTCTCAGCGGTGGACACCGTGCCGATCACCCGCGCACCGCGCGCCTTGGCCAGCTGTGTCAGCAGCAGCCCGACCCCGCCCGCCGCCGCGTGCACGAGCACGGTGTCGCCCGGCTGGACCGGATAGGTCGAGGCGACCAGGTAGTGCGCGGTCATGCCCTGCAGGAGCAGGGCGGCGGCGGTCTCGTCGTCCACACCCTCGGGCACGGGCAGGGCCAGGTTGACCGACACGACCGCCTGCTCGGCGTAGGCGCCGCTGCCACCCGCCCAGGCGACCCGGTCGCCGATGGTGAACTCGGTGACGCCCGAGCCGACCGCGATGACCGTGCCGGCGGCCTCCTGGCCCGGCACGAAGGGGAGTGGCACGGGGTACTGGCCGGAGCGCTGGTAGGTGTCGACGTAGTTGACACCGATCGCACCCGTGCGCACCAGCACCTCGCCGGGACCCGGCTTCGGATCGTCCACGGTGACCGGCGTCAGCCGGTCCGGACCGCCGTATTCCTTGATCTGCACCACCAGCATGGGTCCAGCCTGCCACGCCGGCCGACCTCGGCCGAGGATCGTTCCGGGAGATCCACTTCGGCGTGTCGTCCCCTGATATGGATCTTCTGCCGCTATATTTACCCTGATATCTTCAGTGTCGACCGAAGTTGATGACCGACGGAGTCCGCCAGTGCCGAGTCACGCCCAGCTATCCGAGTGGATCGAGCGCCTCGCGGCGCATCTTGTCCCAGAGGGGATCCCCCTGATCGGCGGGCGCATCCTCGGCTATCTGCTGGTGTGCGATCCGGACGAGCGCACCGCCGCCGAGCTGTCCGAGGAACTGGAGGCCAGCACCGGATCCATCAGCACGAACCTGCGCCTGCTGGTCAACCTCGGTGTGGTCCAGCGGACCACCCGGCGGGGACGGCAGGCCGCGCAGTACCGCGTGGACGCCTCCGCCTGGTCAGAACTCGTCCGGCGCCGGCTGGACGCGCTGATGGAATTCCGCGGCCTGACCGCCGTGGGGCTGCGGCTGTTGTCCGGCGACCCGCAGCGTGCCCTGCGGCTGCGCACGGTCGACGAGTTCTACGCCTGGTTCGGCGGGGAGCTGCCCGAGCTATGGCGGCACAAGCCAGCGCCCCCTAAGTAGCCGCCGTCCCAGCTGGCGCGGTGCTGTGTTCTCGGTCGCTCGCGTGCCTTAGCACGCCACAAGCGATTGAGGCGAGAGGGGCGCGAGCTCGCTCGCGTCTCCGAGCCGATTGAGCTTGTTGACTGTTGGTCGGGGCGAAGCGCCGACCAACAGTCAACAAGCTCCCTGCGGCCTTGCACCGCATCCACCTGGAACGCCGGAACAGCCTGGGGTCAGATTCAGGCGCGCGCGTCCCGAGTAGCTGAAGTACGACAGGCGGCCTGCGGTCAGGCCGCCACGCTGGGGGACGGCAGGTCCGCCTCGGCGGCCCGCTGGGCCGCGGTGCCCGGCACGGCGGGCACCGGGCCACGATCACGCACCGCGCACCAGAACCACGCCATCGCCGCCGTGACCAGGAACGACCCCAGCTCGTGCAGGGCCACCAGAACGTCCGGCACGCCGAGGAAGTACTGCACCATCCCCAGCGCACCCTGCGCGACCACCGCGATCGCCAGCAGGTGATACGCCCGCCATGCCCTACGCGAGCAACCCGTGGCGCGCAGCGCGAAACCGGCCGCCACCAGCAGGCCGATCAGCATGAACACCAGGTCCGAGTGCATCTGTGCCAGGTCCGTGACCGGCAGATCCAACCTCGGGGTGGCGGCGTCGCCGGCATGCGGCCCCGCGGCGGTCACCAGCGTGCCGGCCACCAGCACGCACCCGAGCACGATCGCCAGCGCGACCTGCAGGCCCCGCATCGGCCGGGGCAGCGCCAGCCGGGCCGGTTCATCGCCCTCGTCCACGGCTACCACCAGCAGCACGCCGAGCCACACCAGCAGGGCGGACGGCAGGAAATGCAGGCTGATCGTCCACCAGTCCAGCTTCATCAGCACCGCGAGCCCGCCCAGCACCGCCTGCACGACCACACCCAGCGGCATGGTCAGGGCCAGCAGGACGTAGCGCCTGCGGCGCGGCCGACTGAGCAACGCCGCGAGGAAGATCAGCACCGCGACGATGCCGACGCCCACGCCGAACAGCCGGTTACCGAACTCGATCCACTGGTGCACCTGACCGCGCGTCGGATCGGCGATCGGCACCAGGCTGCCGGGGGCGCACTGCGGCCAGGTCGGGCAGCCCAGGCCCGAGCCGGTGACCCGGACCACGGCCCCGCCGGTCGCGACACCGGCCTGTGTGACCAGCGCGGCGATCGCCAGCACCCGTTGCGTGGTGCGGGATGGTGCGGGTATTCGGGAGATCCAAGCGGAGACCTGCACCTCACGGATGGTATGCGCCACAGTTCGTGGCCATCGGGCGACCCGCCGGGCGGCAACCGGGCTCGGGTCGGTTTCAGGTCAGTTTGGTCGTCCGGGTGGCGATCGCGCCGGCGACCACACCCCACACCACCAGCACGACCGCACATTCCCACACCGGTGCCGCGCCCGTGGCGCCGTGGCCCAGCACCCCGTACAGGCCCTCGGCGAGCGCGCCGGACGGCAGCAGCAGCGCCGCCTCGCGCAGCGCGCCCGGCACACCGGACGACACCGACGCCAACCCGCCGAGCACCAGCAACACGAACCACACCGTGTTGGCCAGCGCCAACACGATCTCCGCGCGCAGCGCGCCGCCCAGCAACACGCCGAGCGCGCCGAACGACAGCGTGCCGAGCAACACGAACCCGATCGCCGGCAGGATGCCGGCCGCTGACGGTGACCAGCCCAGCAGCGCCGCGACCACGCCGAGCACCACCAGTTGGATCACCACGACCGCCAACGCCGCGCAGAGCCTGCCGGCGACGATCAGCCAGCGCGGGATCGCCGTGGCGGCCAGCCGTTTGAGCACTCCGTAGCGGCGGTCGAAGCCGAGCGCGATGGCCTGGCCGGTGAACGCCGACGACATGATCGCGAGCGCGAGGACTCGGGGCGCCACCGCGTCGACTCGCGGCGAGCTCATCGGCACGAATGTCAGCAGGGTCAGGCCGACCAGCACGGCCAGCGGGATCAGCAGGGTGAGCAGGATCTGCTCGCCGTTGCGCAGGGTCAGCAGGACCTCGGTGCGGGCCTGCGCGGACAGCATCCGGATCAGCCCGCCGCGGCCGGGCGCCGGGGCGAACGTGCCCGGCGCGAACCGCGCCGCGGGGGACAGGGCGTCGGCGCGGCCGTCCAGAGAACCGGTCATGCGCGCAACTCCCGTCCGGTCAGCTCCAGGAACACGTCCTCCAGGCTGCGCTTGGCCACATGCAGGGCCTCGGCCAGCACACCCTGCTGGGCGCACCACGCGGTCACCGTGGACAGCACCTGTGGGTCGATCGGCCCGGTCACCATGTAGTGGCCGAGCCGCACCTCGGTCACCGTGCATGACTCGGGCAGCGCCTTGGCCAGCAGGGTCAGGTTCAGGCCGGGCATGGCCTCGAAACGCAGTTGCTGGTTGTCGGCATCGACCCTGGTCAGCTCGTCGGGCGTGCCCTCGGCGACCAGTCTGCCGTGGTCGATGATCAGTACCCGGTCTGCCAGCGCCTCGGCCTCGTCCATCAGATGCGTGGTCAGCAGCACGGTGACCCCGTCGGAGCGCAGTGCGGACACCATGTCCCACACCAGCCGCCGGGCCTGCGGGTCCATCCCGGAGGTGGGTTCGTCCAGGAACACCAGCTCGGGCCGGCCGACCAGCGCGCAGGCCAGCGACAACCGCTGCTGCTGCCCGCCGGACAGGCGCTTGTAGGGGGTACGGCGGACGGAATCCAGGCCGAGGGTGGACAACAGCCAGGCAGGGTCGAGGGGATTGGCCGCGCAGGCCGCGACCAGCCGCAACATCTCGTCGGCACGCACGCCCGGGTAGGCGCCACCACCCTGCGGCATCACGCCGATCCGGGACCGCAGCCTGGTGCCGTCGGTGGCCGGGTTGAGGCCGAGCACGCGGACGGTGCCGGCGTCGGCGGCGCGGAAACCCTCACAGACCTCGACCGTGCTGGTCTTGCCCGCGCCGTTGGGTCCGAGCAGGGCCACCACCGACCCGGCCGGCACGGTGAAGCTCAGGCCGGTCACGGCGAAGGTGGTGCCGTACCGCTTGACCAGCCCGGACACCTCGACCGCCGGTGATCGCCCGAGATC
>DASVLX010000211.1:0-6770 GCA_036384655.1 Pseudonocardiaceae bacterium | reverse complement strand
GGCATGGCGATCTACGACACCATGAACTACATCCCCAACGACGTCGCCACGGTCGGGATGGGTCTGGCCGCGTCGATGGGCCAGTTCCTGCTGTGCGCCGGCGCCCAGGGCAAGCGCTACGCGCTGCCGCACGCGCGGATCATGATGCACCAGCCCTCCGGGGGCATGGGCGGGTCGGCCTCCGACATCAAGATCCAGGCCGAGCAGTCGCTGCACATCAAGAAGGTCATGTTCGAGCTGATCGCCCAGCACACCGGCCAGCAGCAGAAGCTGCGCGGTGATCCGGTTGGCGATCTCGTCATTGACCTCGGAGCCGAGCACGACGATGCGTTCCTGCAGCAGCCGCTCGTACACCGAGTCGGTCAGGGTGAGCCCCGAGGTGGCACTGCGCATCTCGGGCGATGGGTGGTACGTCACGTCTGCCATCCTTCTTGAAAGGACTTTTCTGATCTCCTGGCAACGACACTAACGAAGGCGGGCGGCCCAGGAGTCCCCGGACCGCCCACGTTCGCTGACAGCGTGCAAACTGCCGGGGTCACTCGCCTGTCTTGGCGGTGTCGGTTTCGGCGGCTGTCTGCCCTGATTCGGCACCCGCTTCGGCGCTCGGCTCCTCGCTGGCTTCGGCGCTCGCCTCGGGTGCGGCCTCGGCGCTCGGCTCGGGACCGAACACCTCGCTGAGGTCCACCTCTTCGCCGGACTCGTTGGTCACCTTGGCCTTGCGCAGCACACCGGCCAGTGCCTTGCCGCGGCGCACGTCGGAGTAGATGACGCCCAACTGACCGGCCTGCTGTGCCTGCTTCAGGTACTCGTCGGGGCTGACCCCGTACCGCTGTGCCTGGTAGACGATGCGCTCGGTGAGCTCGTTCTGGTCGACCGTGACGTCGTTGGCGTCCGCGATGGAGTCCAGCACCAACTGCGTCTTGACGGCCTTCCGCGCCTCCTCGGCGGTCTCCGTGTCGAACTGCTCACGGGTCTGGCCCTGCCGGGTGAGGAACTCCTCGAACCGCTTCTCGTCATGGTCGAAGGGGTGCAGCGCGTCGTGCACGCGCGTCTCGATCTCGGCCTCGACGACCTTCTCGGGCAGCGGCACGTCGGTGGCTTCCAGCAGCGCGTCCAGCACCTTGTCCCTGGCGGACACGGCCTGCTGCATCTTGTTCATCTGCTCAAGCCGCTTGCGCAGGTCGTCACGCAGCTCGTCGAGCGTGTCGAACTCGCTGGCCAGCTGGGCGAACTCGTCGTCGGCCTCGGGCAGCTCGCGCTCCTTGACCGACTGCACGGTCACCGAGACCTCGGCGTCCTGACCGGCGTGGTCACCGGCCAGCAGCGAGGTGCTGAACGTGCCGGTCTCACCGGCCGACAGACCGATCAGGGCGTCGTCGATGCCCTCCACCAGTTGACCGGAGCCGACCTGGTAGGACAGCCCGCTGGTGCTCGCGTCCGGGATCTCCTCGCCGCCGGCGGTTGCCGCCAGGTCGATGACCACGAAGTCGCCATCGGCGACCGGGCGCTCCACACCCTTCAGGGTGCCGAAGCGGCCACGAAGCTCGTCCAGCTCGTGGGAGATCTGTTCCTCGGTTACCTCGACGTCATCCACCGTGACCGCGAGCTCGTCGAACGCCGGCAGGGTGAACTCGGGACGGACGTCAACCTCGACCGAGAAGCCCAGCGAGTCGCCGTCCGCGATCTTGGTGACCTCGATGTCCGGGCGGCCCAGCGTGCGGATCTCGCCGCCGCTGATGAACTCCATGTACTTCTCGGGAATCGCCTCGTTGACGACCTCGTCGAGCACCACCCCGCGACCCAGTCGGCTCTCCAACACCCGGGCAGGTGCCTTGCCCGGCCGGAACCCTGGGATGCGTACCTGGCTGGCGAGCTTCTGATAGGCGCGGTCAAAATTCGGTTTCAGCTCGTCGAACGGCACCTCGACGTTGATCCTGACCCGCGTCGGGCTGAGCTGCTCGACGGTGCTCTTCAACCTGACTCCTCGGACGAACACGGCATGCTTGAGCCCACACTACGACCGGTAATGCGGGGTTCCCGCCGAGTCTACGGGTCGACTGGCAGCGCGTGTCGACCGGCATACGGACCGCCATCCGTACCACAATGTGGACCTCCGTTCGGAGGACGAGGCCAAGCCCGCGGGTGGCCAGTTGGCATCGATCTGTAATTACCGCTCGCGATCTGGCGATCAACCAGACAAGCTGTACGGTGCAGGCAACTTTCGGGTGCGGGGTGGAGGGCGGCGTGACTGAACAAGTCTCACGAAGATCTCCCAGGCGGGCGCTGATCGTTTCCGCCAACATGGGCGAGGGCCACAACGCGACCGGCAGAGCCTTGGAGGAAGCGGCCCGGCAGCACTGGCCGGGGGTCGAGATCCGCTGGTTGGACACGCTCGACGTGATGGGCCGGGGCGTCGGCCCACTGTTCCGCCAGATCTACGTGACGAACGTCGAGAAGACGCCCTGGCTGTACGAGTTCTTCTACGACTCACTGTGCCGGCGGCACTGGTTCGCCCAGTCCAGCAAGGGTTTCGTGGGTGTCTGGGCCGGCCGGCGACTGGCCAGGCACATCGCCGAATACGACCCGGACGTGATCCTCTCGACCTATCCGTTGGGCTCCGCCGGACTCAACTGGCTGCGCCGGCACCGCGGACTGGCGGTCCCGGTCGGCGCCTGGGTGTCGGACTTCGCCCCGCACCCGTTCTGGGTCTACGACGGCATCGACCTCAACCTGGTGATGCACGACGTGGCCGTGCGCACCGCGCACCGCTGGGTGCCGGACGCCCGGGTGACCGTGTCGGCACCGCCGGTGGTCAGCAGGTTCGTCCCCGGCGACCGGGCCGTCGCGCGGCGCTCCCTCGATCTTCCCGAGGACGCGTTCGTGGCGCTGGTGTCCTGTGGCTCTCTCGGCTTCGGCAGCGTCGAATCGGCCGTGCGGACCCTGCTCGACTCCGATCCGACGGCTGTCGTCGTGGTGGCCTGCGGGCGTAACGAGGCGTTGCGCTGTCACCTGATCGCCGGAGGCGATCACGACGGCCGGCTGCGCGCGCTGGGCTGGACCACCGCCATGCCGGAGCTGACGGTGGCCGCCGATGTCATCGTCACCAACGCCGGCGGCGCCACCTCGCTGGAGGCGCTGGCGTGCGGCCGGGCGGTATTGATGTACCGGCCGATCGCGGCACACGGCCGGGCGAACGCCGAGCTGATGGCCGAGGCCGGGCTCGCCGAGGTCTGCCACGACGAGCAACAGCTCGCCGAGGCGGTGCACCGGCTGCGCACCGAACCTGGCCGGCTGGACCGTATCGAGAAGGCCGCGCTGCGGCACGCCCAGGCCAGGACGGTGGCCGATGGGCTGGACGCGCTGCTCGACGCCGCGGCCGAGACGCCCCCGCCGCGCCGGCTGCGCGCCGAGGACGCGCTGTTCGTGCACGCCCAGACCCCGGAGGTGCCACAGCAGGTCGGCGCGGTGCTGTTGTTCGACCCCAAGGAGGACGGCTCGTCGATCAGCTTCGCGGACGCCGTCTGGTTGATGGAGGCCGCGCCCGGGCTGCATGGCCGGCTTGATCTCGGGTCGTCCTTCCGGCCGCCGACCTACCGGCCGGACCCGACGATCCACACCGCCGACGTGGTGAGCGAGATCGATGTCGGGCCGGACGGACCGGCGGACCTGGAGGGCGCGATGGACGCGTTCTTCTCCCGTCCGCTCAACGACCGCGCCGGTGCGGCCCAGCTCGTGCACGGCCTGGACGGCGGCGGATCGGCACTGATGATCAAGCTGCACCACGCCACCGCCGACGGCATCGCGGTGATCGGGGCGCTGGTCGGCCGCTCCCGTGGGCAGGTGTTCATCACCGAGCCCAAGGCCGAGGCCGTCGCTCCCCCGATCGTGTGGTCGGACGTGGTCAAGCAGGGCGCCGAGCTGGTACGCGGGCTGATCGCGCTGGCCAAGGCCGGCACCGCGCCGCACTCACCGCTGGACGGCAAGATCACCTCGTCCAGCCGGCACCACGCACTGGTCGACCTGCCGTTCTCCGAGGTGCGGGCGGTGGCCAGGGCGTATGGCGTGCGCAGCACCGACGTGCCGACCGCGCTGCTCGCCGAGGCACTGCACCGGGTGGTCTACGCGGGCGACGGCATCGATAACCCAGGTGACGATGTCGGCCGTCGGACGGACACTCTGCGGGTGATGATGCCGCGCTCCACCCGGACCACGGCCACCTACCGGCGGTCCGGGAACCACACCGGCGCCGTCTCGGTGAACCTGCCGATCGGCCCGATGTCCCTGTCCGAGCGGTTGGCCCGCGCCAAGGCGGCCGTCGACGCGCAGACCGACTCCGCCGCACCGCATGCCGCGCATGCCGTGGTGTGGCTGCTCGGCCGGCTGCCACCGTGGCTGCACCACCGGGTGGCCCGGCTGGTGTACCGGGGTACCTGGTTCAACGTGATCGCCTCGGTGCTGCCGGGTGCCCGCTCGCCGGTGAACCTCAACGGCGCGCCGGTCACCAACGTTTACGGGGTGCTCTCCCTCGCCCCCGGGGTTGGGCTCTCGGCGGGCATCCTGACCTGGGGGAACCATGTGTCGATGTGCCTGACCGGCGCACCGCGCACGGCCACCGCGGTTGACGACCTTGCGGAGGCGGTGCTGGCTTCCTTCAAGGAAATGCGAGCGGCCACCTCATGATGCTGCTGGTCGCGTTCCCGGCGGCCATCGGCGCCGCGTTCTGCTTCGGGCTCACCGGGGCACTGCAGCACGCGGCCGCGACGGAGGTGTCCGAGCGAGCGGCGTTGCGGCCCGGACTGTTGGTGGATCTCGCCCACCGGCCAATGTGGCTGGCGTCGCTGCTGGTCAACATCGGCGGCACGGTGTTGCAGTTGGTCGCGCTGGACACCGGCCCGATCGTGCTCGTGCAGCCGACGTTGGTCAGCGGGCTGCTGTTCGGGATGAGCATCCGCAGCCTGATGCACCGGTCCTGGCCACCGCGGATGATGTGGCTCGGCGGGCTGCTGTGCGTCGCCGGCCTGTCGGTGTTTCTGGTGCTGGCAAAACCGACCGGCGGCACCAACTACCTCACCCTGCAGTCGGCGCTGCCGTTGGGAATCGGCCTGGCGGTAGTGATGGTGATCTGCATGATCGTCGCGTCGCGCTACACCGGCGAGGTGCGCATCCTGGCGCTCGCGTTGAGCGCGGGCGTGTTCTACGGCGTCACCGCCGGCATCCTGAAGCTGGTGGTGGGCCTGGCCACCGACGGCGGACTGGTCGCGCTGTTCACACACTGGCCGGTGTACGCGCTGATGGTGTGTGGCCCGGCCGGGTTCCTGTTGAACCAGAACGCCTACCAGTCCGACAAGGTGCTGGCACGATCACTGGCCGTCATCACGGTCACCGACCCACTGGTCGGTATCGGGATCGGCGTGCTGTGGCTCAATGAGCAACTACAGTCCGGTGTCGGTCCGATCATCGGCCAGATCCTCGCGCTGGGGACTCTGGTAACCGGCGTGTGGCTGGTATCGCACAGTGCGGCACAACTTCTCGCCACGAAGCCGGAAGATGGGCACCGGCCCGACGAGGGCCCGCGGCCGGCCGCCGGGCCGACCGGACACACCGGAGAAGTGGGGACCACATGAGGCTGGCCGGCGCGCGGGTCCTGGTAACCGGGGCATCCTCCGGGATCGGTGCGGCAACCGCCGTGGAACTGGGCCGGCGCGGCGCGCGCGTGCTGCTCGCCGGCCGGGACACCGAGGCGCTGGGCGAGGTCGCGGCGCAGATCGACCACGCCGTCTGGCATGCCGAGGATCTCGCCACGCCGGACGGGGTGCCGCGACTGGCCGCCTGGGCGGAGAGCGCGGGCGGGATCGACGTGCTGGTGTGCAACGCCGGCATCGGCTGGGCAGGCAAGCTGGTGGAGATGCCCGACCACTGCGTCAGCGAACTGGTCACCGTGAACGTCACCGCCACCATGCGGCTGACCCGGGCACTGATCTCGCCGATCATCCACAATGGACATGGACAACTGGTGTTCGTGTCCTCGATCGCCGGCTGCATCGGTGTGGCGGACGAGGCCGTGTACTCGGGTACCAAGGGCGCGCTGAAGCTGTTCGCGGACGCCCTGCGGGTGGAGTTGGCGGACACCGGGATCGGCGTGACGTCGGTGTTCCCGGGCGTGGTGAAGACGGCGTTCTTCCAGCGACGAGGGCAGGACTACGACCGGGAGCGACCCCGGCCGATCCCGGCCAGCACGGTCGCGATCGCGATCGCGCGGGCGATCGAGCGACGCCAGGCCGAGGTGTTCACGCCGTCCTGGATGCGCTTCCCGGCCCGCCTGCACGGCGCCTTCCCCGCCATGGTCCAGAACCTGCAACGCCGCTTCGGCTAGGCCGAGCACCCGGTCGACCGCGGTCGCGACGCCGTCAATTCAACTGGAACGTGGCGCGCTGCCCCGTAGTCCCTTGCTGGCAAGGCATTCAGCGGTCAGATGCGCCAGTTTCCCGTGTGGTGGCCCGGTTTCGGCGTGTTGGTCGAGTTCCGTGATGGTCATGGGCGTTAGGTTGCACCGAGTGCCGGATCGTGCGCAGCACGTCACCGGTGCTGGTGAGGTGTTTCGGCTGGGCGTGTGGATCCTCAGTGGATGAGTGGGGTGTGTGACGTGACGAGTGACCGGGATGATCCGGACCGGAGGCTGTTCGCGGAAGAGCTCAAGGCGATGCGCAAGCAACGCGGCTGGTCACGCGAGGAGGTGGCGAAGTTGATCAGCTTCAGCGTGTCGACCATCG
>DASVLX010000210.1:0-29644 GCA_036384655.1 Pseudonocardiaceae bacterium | reverse complement strand
CGCCTGGCGCTGCCGGTCCCGGCCGGCCACACCAACCTGGCCGCGCTGCACGGCATGCTGATGACATTGGGATTCTTCGGCACGCTGATCGCCGCCGAGCGAGCCGTCGCGCTCGGTCGCGGCTGGGCGTGGTTGGTCCCGGCGGCCAGTGGGATCGGCGCGGCGTGGCTGGTCGCCGGGCTTCCGACGGGTACCGGCCAGCTACTGGTCGCCGTGGCCGGGTTCGGGCTGCTGGCGATGTACGCCGAACTACACCGTCTGCAACCCTCCTGGCACAACGCGACCGAGGCCGCGGGGGCGGCCTGCTGGTGTGTGGCCGGGGTGCTGTGGCTGTCCGGCCGGGATATGCCAGTGCTGGTGCCGTGGCTGGCCGGGTTCCTGGTGCTGACCATCGCGGGGGAAAGACTCGAGCTTTCGCGGCTGATCGCGCTCAGCACGCGTGGGCGGACGCTGTTCGTCGGCGTGGCCGCGGTACTGCTGGCCGGACTGGCCAGCTCGGTGGTCGCACCCGCGATCGGGGTCCGGGTGGCCGGCATCGGCCTGCTCGGATTGGCCGTGTGGTTGGCCGGCCACGACATCGTGCGTCGCACGATCCGCATGCGGGGCGTCACCCGGTACATGGCCGTCGCGCTGGCGGCCGGGTACATGTGGCTGGCGGTGGCCGGTGGACTGTGGCTGGTGATCGGCCGACTGGTGGACGGTTACGCCTACGACGCCATGCTGCACGCGGTCTTCCTGGGCTTTGTGTTCTCGATGGTGTTCGCGCACGCGCCGGTGATCGTGCCGGCCGTGCTACGCGTGCGGATGCCCTACCACCCGATCGCCGCCTACCTACCACTCGTGCTGCTACACGCCTCGCTGGCGCTGCGACTGATTGGCGGCGACGCGGTGGGTGACCTGACCGCCTGGCAGGTCGGCGGTGTATTGAACGAGGTGGCGATCCTGCTGTTTCTCGGCCTGACCGTGGGCACCGTGGTCCGGGCCCGACGCCATGTCACGAACTGACAAGGTCTACCGCGCCGCGTCGACCGGACAGCCCGCCCGGCCGGCGAGCCTGGGCAGCCTCAGGTCGCGTCCGAGTCGAACGGGGGCAGCTCGTCTGGTCCGAGTGGACGTTCCGACTTTGGCGGCTGTGTCAACGCGTGGCTATTCGGCTTGGCGACACCAGAGCCGTTGGTGTCGTTGGTTCCGCCACCGCCGTTGGTCTTGTCGGGGCCATCGAGATAGCGCTTCAGGTTCAGGTCCTCGCGCGGGTCATAACCGCCGGTCGCGTCCAGCAGGGTCTGGGCGATCGCGCGCCGGGGATCGAGACTGCGCAACTGCCGCAGCTCCTGCAGCGGCTTGCGTATTTCGTCGATCTCCGGTCCCAGGTCCTTCGTCAGCTCCTGCTGCGCACCATTGACGTAGTCACGCGCCTGCCGAGCCGCGCGCCCGAGCCAGGCGGCCGCGCCGGGCAACCGTTCCGGGCCGAGAATGAACAGCCCGGCGGCGATGAGAACGAGGAACTCGGGCCCCGAGATGTTAAACATCGCTTGACCACCTCCGTACGTCGGCGCGTCCCAATCGTCCGTGCCGCGAGAATGACGGTCCGGAATGGACCGCGACGCGGGGCGCGTCGCGGTCCATTCCAACGGCACCGCCGTCGATCATTGCCTGCACACCCGGAACACGCGCACCACCTGCGCGATAAGAGTGATCCAGACCAGCGCCACGACCACGAGCAGGGCGGCCACCGTCGCCCAGCCGACGGATGCCAGCGGCTTCGGCGGTGCCGGGTGGTATGCGGACTGGGCGGTCTGCACGTCAACCGTGGTGGTCGAGGTGGCGGTCGCCAGTCCGGTGCCACCGGCGTAGGTGGCGCCGAACTGCTGCCGGCCGGCCACGGTCGACTGGTAGACGAGTTCCGCCGTGCCGTTCGTGTCGGTCGTCGCGGTTCCGATGGGGACGGACCTCGGCTTACCGAATTCCGTAGTGCTTTGGGTGAATTGGATGACGGCCTTCGGCACCGCCGCATGGTCCACTGTGGTGAGTCGTGCCGTGAGGCGGACGGTGCTGCCGCTGTTGGTGCCGCTGACCGTGACGAGGGTCGCCGCCGTGGTCGTCGCGGGTGCCGGGTCGGCGTGCGCCGGGCGGGCCATGCCCACGCCGAGCACACCGAGGCAGGCGACCAGCACGACGGCGCCGGCGCCCAAGATGCGGCCGAACCTGCCGCCTCGACGGGTTCGACCGGATGCTGGTCGTGTCACGATGGCGGTCTCCGAGCCGGTCGCGACCTGTCCCTCGGCGGTCTGGCACGGCATGGGCGCCGGCTGCTCCGCTGTGGACCCGGCCGGTGCGAGCTCCTCGATCTCGTGAATATCGAGCAGCGGCACGACCCGGAAGAGAAGCATGAGCAGCAACGGGATCGCGGCCAGTGCGGCCAGCGTGACCGAGATCGACACCCAGGTGAAGTGGTACGCACCGAAGGTGTTGTCGATCCGGTTGTAGTTGGCGGGATCGATGACCATCAGCATCCGCTTGAGCCACATGGCGGGTACCACGAGTACCGACGCGATGACCATGCCTCGCGCGTTCCTGGTCCACGGCAACGCGACGAGCAACAGCGGCACCACGCCGCCGCCCACGACGAAGAGCCAGAACCAGATCGCGTATCGGCCGACGAGCAGCTCGTGGAACACCGCGGAGTCCTGGGCGTTGCCGACGTAGCCGTTGGGCAGCAGGTCGGCGAACGTCAGGTAGAGGTAGGTGGCCGCGAAGGCGGCCAGGATGAATCCAAGCCGCACGAAATGCCGGTCCGTGATGAACGCCTGGAGATGGTAGGCGCGCCGGTACGAGGCGACCACCAGGATCACCAGTGCCACGCCCGAATACAGCGCGGCGACGACGAAATACGGCGCCCAGATGCTCTCGTGCCACCATGGCCGGTCCACCAGCGAGAACGCCCAGGACAGCACCGAGTGCACCGACACCGCCAGCGGGATGATCATGATCGAGATCAGGCCGAGCGCGCCGCGCAGCACCCGCTGCTGCTTGGGCGAGTCGACCCAACCTCGGGACATCGCCGCATACAGGCTGCGGCGCCGGCCGATACGCCTCGCGCTCTCGCCGCTCCGCAGCATCGCCATGTCCGGAACCAGCGGCAGGACGAAGAACACGATCGACGCGGCCGTGTAGGTCATGACCGCGACGAAGTCCCAGAACACCGGGGAGGCCAGGTTGGGCCGGGTGACCAGTTCCCAGACCCGGATCGGATTGCCGAGGTGCGGCAGGATCAACAGGGCGCCGATCAACACCGTGACCACCGCGGTGCCCTCCGCGAGCCTGGTCAGCGGCGCGCGCCACTTCGTACCGGTGATCCGCAGGATCGCCGAGATCACCGCACCGCCGTAACTGACACCGATGAACGTGACGACATCGGCGAGATAGACGGCCCAGAACGCCTGGTTGCTGTAGCCAGCGGCGGACATGCCGTCGCGCAGCTGCACGACCCATGCCACCAATCCCAGCACCACGACCGCCGCCAACACCGCGAGCAGCAGCCAGTAGCCCGGTCCCGGCCGCCCGAACGACCGCAGCACCGCCGTTTTAGCGTCGGGCTCGCGCACGTCTGGAGCAGTCTTCTGGTCGGTCATGACTGTGACTCCGCCTCCCAGGTCTGCCCGTGGCCGAGGATGTAGTAGACGCGCGGGTTCGTACCTTCCTCTTCCCTGAACCGCACGGCGTCGTTGTCACGGAGGAACTGCGACACTTTGATGGTGTCGCCGTGCGAGTTGACGGCGAAGTCGGTGACGAGGTCACCGATGTAGAGCGTGCCCATCGGGCAGCCGATCACACAGGCGGGCAGCTCCCCGTGCGGCAACCGGTCGGCGCAGAACACGCATTTTCCGACGGTGCCCTTCTGCTGCGGCACCGGCATTTCCGGGCTCGGCGGCATGGGCATCCGCTTGACCGGCGGAGGTTCTTTCCAGTTGAAGTAGCGTGCGTCGTACGGGCACGACGCCATGCAGATCCGGCTGCCGATACACACGTTCTGATCGACCAGCACGAGACCATCGTCGGTGTGGATGTTCGCCCCGACGGGGCAGACCTTCACGCACGGCGGGTCCTCGCACATCATGCACGGGCGCGGCATGTGATATGTGCCGCCCGCGTCGTCGGTCATCGTGTAGACCTTGATCCAGGTCTGTTCCTTGGGCAGCTGATGCCGCGTCTGGCAGGCGAGCGTGCACTGCTGGCACCCGTCGCAGTAGCGCAGATCGATGACCATGCACCAGGCGTGCTCGGGCTTCTTGGCATCCGAAAAATCGTCCGCGTGCGCCTCCTGGCGGTAATCGATGAGCCCTCCCGCCGCCAATCCGACGCCGGCCGTGATGCCCATTTTGGCCAGCGCGGCCATCAACTTGCGGCGGGTTGGTTCATTATCGCGAACCGGCCGCCCGTCTGTGGCGGGATCGGGCGGTTCGTCCGTCCCGGTCATTCGGTCTGTCATAACACTTTCTCCTCGGACAACGACTGATGACTTCGCTCGCCACTCATCACCTAGCTGACGACGAGCTTGCCGACCATGCCCGACTGCGCGTGTCCCGCCACGGTGCACTCGGTGTCATAGGTGCCGGGCGTGAGCCCCTTCACCACAAACGTCGCCGACTGCGCGACGTCAACATCCGGGCTGGCATCCCAACCCGAGGCGAGCTTGATGGCGAAGTTGTGCGGGATGGTGCCCTTGTTGACCAGATAGAATGTGACGTCTCCGGCCTTCACCTGCACCGTCGACGGGTCGAACATGTACTCGCTCAGGTCGACCTCGACCGCGCCGGCCGGCTTGGCGGCGGTGGTGGTCGTGGTCATCTCCATGCTGGATGCCATCGACGAGCTCTCCGTGCCGCTGCTGCTGTTCGTCGAGCCACCGCATCCGGCCGTCAGTACCAGTACCGCGCTGAGCACCACCACCGGTGCCACGACCAGCTTTGCCAGTGACTTCATCGAGACTTTCCTGTCGAACTTCATCAACTTTCCTTTCACTCGGTCGGGCCTCGTCACATGGGACGAAGCAGGGGAGGCTCGGCGAGCAGTTGCTCGTAGGAACGGGCCACACCGGACCCGGAAGCGGTGTACTGCTGAACTGCGGCGGCGTCGGCGAAGGCCGCCACACCGGAACCCATCGGGGTTTGGAATTGGGTGCGATTCACGACAAAGTGCGCGGACTTGGCCGGCAGCCATGTCTTGGTACGGAAGTCGTCCACATACATGGCCTTGACCTCGTTCGCGGCGATGTGCTGCTCGTGGTAGTACGCGAACATCTCACCCGGGTCGTCGAACTTCCAGACGTGCTCTGTGCCCACGATTTCGGCCGCGTACCGCATATCCGAAATGAGCATCCCGCAACGCGCACAAGTGTCGGATGAGGTGATCGCCACCGGACCATCCGGTGTGCCCTTTTTCCCGCAACCGGCCAGCAAGCCTCCGGTGGCGACGGCCGCGAGCCCGGCGGCGCCGGTCAGGAAGGCGCGACGCCCGACAAAGGTGTCTCCCTTGCTCATGCCACATCCTTCTTCCGCAGCACCTGGTACGCGGCGGCCACGGGCAGCACGGCCCACGCGACGAGCACCGCGGCCAGGAGCGCGAGAGTCCATCGCCCGAACAGTGACGACAGCAGCAGTCCGCCCGGGCCGAGGGTGTCGGTGGAGGCACCGGCGACCGTCAGGGCGGCGATCCGGAAGTCGGTGAGCGGGTTGATCAGTGCGACGGTCAACAGCTCGCCGGTGTCGAGCTGCATGGCCAGGCCAGCACCGAGCAGACCGAGGTCGCCAACGAAAACGAGCAGCAGCCACAGCCCGATGGCGAGTCCGATCGCGACACTGGTGTTACGCACCGCACAGGACACCAGCATGCCCAGTGCGAGTGTCGCCAGGCCGACGAGCAACGACAGCGCGGCGAGGCCCAGGTAGGAGCCGGCGCCCTCATCGCTGCCCGCGATCGCCAGGATGACGCCGGGCAGTCCGAAACCGACCAGCACGGCGATGGCGAGCGCGATCGTCAGGCCGCACCACTTGCCCACCAGCAGTTCCAGCCGGGTCAGCGGCTGGGACAGCAGGGTGGCCATCGTGCCGCGTTCCCGCTCCCCCGCGATGCTCAGTGCACCGACGGTCAGGCCCATCAGCGGCACGATCAGCAGCACCAGGTCGATCAGTGCCGCGCTGGTGCGGCCGAACCCGGCCATGCCACCGACACCGCTGCCGGCAAGGCCCAACCAGGACAGTCCGAGCGCGAGCACCACGAACACCGCCGCGTAGAGCAGGAACCACTTGTTGCGGAACGCGTCCCGGGTTTCCTTGGCGGCGACCGCCGCCACCGTGGCCGCCCTCATGCCTCCGCCTCCTCGGTTCGGGCCGGACCATCGACGATGTCGTCCGGTGAGAGGCTCGACTGCCCATCCCCCGGGCAGTCAGTCGTGTGCCGCAACGGGATGCCGGCATCGAGAAGGGCCCGGATCGCGTCGTCCCGGCGGCGCTCCGGCACGGTGACGCTCACCTGCTGCCCGGACGCGGCCATCTCGCGGTCGAACGCGGCCAGGTCGACCTCGGTCGCGGGTTCGCCCACATTGAGCCGCAGCACGCGGTCGGCGAGCGCGGCGACCTCGTCGGGATGGTGGCTGGCCAGCAGCATGGAGATCCCGGTGCCCTTGAGCCTGCCGAGCAGCGAGATCAGGTCGTGTCGACTGCGCTGGTCCAGGTTCGCGGTGGGTTCGTCGAGCAGCAGCACCCGCGGCTCGCCGAGCAGCGCGACGGCAATGGCCAGCTTGCGACGCATGCCACCGGAGAGCGCCGCCACCTTCTTGGCGGCGACGTCGTCGTTCAGTCCGACGGCCCGGAGTGCCCGGAGCTGGGCGGCGCGGTCGCTGCCACGCAGCCGGCCATAGAAGGTGAGCGTCTGAGCCACCGTCAGCTCGCCGTGGAACGCCGGCTCCTGGGAGACGTGACCGAGCTGGGCGCGGGCCCGCCGCGAATCGCCGCGGGTCGACCAGCCACCGACCGAGATCTCACCCTCGTGCCGCACCAAGCCCAACAGGCACCGAAGCACCGTCGTCTTGCCGGCGCCGTTGTCGCCCCACAGCGCGACGACCTCACCGGGACGGACCTCGAACGACAGGTCCGAGAAGATGACGGCGTTGCCGTATGTCTTGCCCAGGCCCCGCACGACGACGGGTGTCGCGGACTGCGGCGCGGTAGGTGTCACGGACCGCTGTGCGGTGGGTGACACGGACCGCGGCGCGGTGGCTTGCCCTTCGGGGCGGCGCCGCCCCAGGCGTAGCCGCCACCGGACCGGTGGCCACCGCACCAGCCGCCACCGGACCGCGGCGGCCACGCCCAGGCCGAGTATCAGCAACAGTCCGGCACCGATCAGCAGCGGCCATGTGGCGTTACCGGTGTTCTGTGGAATCGGGTCGGCGACAGGATGCGTGAGCGGATCCGGGTCCGTGACCGGCACGGAGGAGCTCAGGATGGGGAACGCGTTCGAGGCCCAGTCGATCGCCTGCGCGGTCGGGCTGAGGTAGAGGAGCGCGAAGTCGGGATCGGCCCGCACCAGCGACTCATAGGTCTGGTGCGGCGCATAGGCGATATCACCGACACCGTCACCATTGGCGTCGTAACCGGAGTAGTCACTCCAGTAGTTACCGCGTCCGTTCTCCGTCCATGTGATATCGCTACTCGAGTGCTGGCCGTCGCCCTCGACCTGCTGCACGTTGTCGAGGAAGTCGTTGCCGGAGAACACGTTGCCCCGGCTTGGGGTTTCCAGCGCCAGCCCTACGTCGTTATAGCCGACAACGTTGCCGCTGAAGTGGTTGACCACACCCAGGGTGGTCGGGGAATCGAACAGGTCCAGCCCGATTCGGTTGCCCACCAGCACGTTGTCGTTACCGATCACATTGTCACCATCGTGGATACCTAGCCCCATGCCGGTGTTGTCACGGTTGTCGCTGAAGTTGTTGTGGGTCAGGGTCACCCCGTGGCTGTACATGAAGTAGCAGCCGACCGTGTTTCCGGTGCTGACGTTGTCGGTGACGGTGCAGTCATCGCTCCACATAAAGTGGAGGCCATAGCGACTGCCGACCAGGTGGTTGCCGCTGACGGTGCAGTGGTCGGAGAACCACATCAGGTTGTCGCGCACGCCTTGGGCGGTGTTGTCGGTGACGGCGGTGTTCGGGCTGTTGAAGACCCTGATCCCATCGCCCTTCTCACCGAGCGACAGGTCGTCCTTCCCGCCGACGGTGTTACCGGTGATGTCAGCCCCATCCGCGTCCTTGGCGTAGATGCCGAACAGCACATCCTCGACCCGGTTGTCCAGCACGGACACGCGCGGCGCCCGGACGGAGATGCCGGAGTCCTCGGTGTCGGGGTTCTCTCCACTGCCACGGACCACGAAACCACTGATCGAACTGTCCGGGGCATTGATTCGTACCACGGTGCCGTTTTCGCCGCCGTCGAGTAGCGGATTGCCCACGCCAACCAGATGGGCGGACCGGGCCACGACAAAGGGTCCGGCATAGTGGCCGGCCTCCACCCGGAGCGTTCCGCCCGCGGCCAGCCGGGTCAGCCCCTCCTGCACGGTGCGAACCGTGCAGGAGGAGCAGACCGTCACCGTCGACGCTCCGGTATCGGCGGCGGCTGGTGGGGCGGCGGCCGCGGTCACGACCGCGGCCGCCCCCAGGACCAGTGCCAGGTGAAACACCCTCACCGGTGTGCCGTCCTTCGGAACCCGAGGACCGCGGCGATCACTGCCAGAACCGTGGCTACCAGCGCGAGCCAGAAGCCCGCACCGAAGCTCGCCACGGTCTCGAACTGGCCAACCATCTTCGAACCCATGAACGCGGGCGTGAACGGTGGCACGGCACCTGACAGCGCGGCACTGGGATCGAGATGGTGGCCCGCGTAATTCAGATAGTAGTACAGACCGCCGGCGAAAATGAATGGATAGGTCGCACCGGCGATGGCGAGTACCGAGCCGATCCAATGGCGAATGAACGCCGCCACCACGAACACCACGATGAGTACCACGACTCCGTACGGCCAGAACGCACGTATCGGCTTGGCGACCTGATCCATCGTCATCATGCCGATGTAGTGGTTGAGTTCGTTGACCTCCGACACATCACCCTTCACCGAGGTTATCGAGATCCGGACCGTCAGCCCATTCGGGTACTGCGGCGCGTGCAGCGTGATCTGCCAGTACGTGAGGAAATAGGAGACAGCGACCAGGACGGCCGCGCCGATCAACAGCGCGGGTCGCAGCCAGCGGCGCAACATGCGACCGGCGAGGCGGGAGCCGCCGTCACCGGCGGCCGTCGCATCCTTACCCTCGCTCCTTCCATTGGTAGGCTGATGGGACGACTCGGTACCCGATTCCAGCGGCTCCATCACTGCAACACCTCCATTCAGGCAGCCGGCTTGACGAGGAAGTAACCCATCATTTCGAGGTGCAGGGCCGAGCAGAACTCGGTGCAGTAGAAGGGGAACGTTCCCGCCTTGTCGGCGGTCATGGTCACGTGCAGCACCTGGCCGGGATCGAGCACGATGCTGACGTCATACCCAGGCACAACGAAGCCATGGCTGGCGTTGACGGCCTGCTCGATGTTGGTGATATGCCAGATCACCGTGTCGCCCTGGTTGACCTCGACCAGATCGGGTGTGAAGTGACTGCGCATGGCGGTCGAGTACACCTCGACGGTCGTGCCATTGCGGTCGACGTGTTCCTTGCCGGCCGCTGTCGCCTTCGGGTCGGGCGACATGGTCTGCGCGTTGGTTCCCACCGGATAAACCTGCAACGGCTTGAGTTTGCTGGCGGGGATGATCTGTGCGTAGTGCGGTTCGCCATCGGGGATGGGCAGGTCGGCGAGCAGTTGCATCTTGTTCTGCTGGGAGATATCGACGAGCTGCAGGTTCACCGTGTGGTGCGGGCCCGTACCCGCGAACCTGTCGAGCGACCACTTGTTCAGCGCAACCAGGTAGTTGCCCTCCGGCTTGACCGTGTCGCCACCGACAACGGACACGTGGCCGACGTTGTAGTTGATCGGGATCTTGCTGGAGACCTTCCAGCCGTCCTGGCGGTAGGAGCCACCCAGCGTCCAGCGGCAGACCGCGCTCTCCAGGAACAGGCTGGTGTAGGCGAAGCCGTTCTGGTCGAACTGGGTGTGCAACGGTCCAAGCCCGACCTGGACCTGGGCCTCGACGACACTCTTGAAGTCGATGATGGGCAGTCCGTAGGGGTCCTTGGTGAACTTGCCCGCCTTGATGGCGTCCTGGATCTTCTGGAAGCTGTAGATGGTCACGTGCGGGTCGAGCTTGCCGGACACCACGATGTAGTCACCCTTGGGCGTCACATCGACGCCATGTGGGCTCTTCGGCTCGGGGATCAGGTAGAGGATCCCCTCCTGAGTGGCCACGTCCATGGTGATCAGCGGCGTGCCGTTGACGGTCTTCGCCTTGCCGGCCGCGACCGCCGCCTCGGCGGCCTTCCAGTTGATGACGTGCAGGTAGTCCATGTCGTTGGCGGAGGCGCCCTTCTCCTCCGGGGTGCCGGTGCCCACGATCGCCCGCTCGGTGTTGAACGAGTTGATGAACGCCCAGCCGTCGCTCGCCAGCTTGCCGGCGTCCGCCAGGTCCTGGAAGTACGGCGGCAGCTCGATCGAGAACGACTTCGCCGGGTCGATGCGGCCCTTCGTCCGATCGAACTTCCAGAACCTGGCCGCACCCCGGTAGGTGTTGTTGAACGAGTCCTGCGTCATCGGCGAGTACGTCCAACCCAGCGGCGCTGCGTACTGGCTGGACTCGATCACGTACTCGGTGTTCGGCGTGACGAACGTGCCGCCGTGGTCGGAGATGATCAGCGGGTTCTTGAGGATCTGCTTGGTCTGGAAGTCGCGCAGGTCGATCACGGCGATGCGCCCGTTCGTCTTCTCGTTGATGAACAGGAACTGGCCGTCGTACTCGCCGTTGGTCTCGCTCAGGCCGGGGTGGTGGGTGTCGCCGAAGGTCAGTACCTTCCCGTCCACGGCTCCGCCGGCGAGGACTTCCTTGCTCTCGTCGGTGAACCCCCAGCCCTGGTACGAGGAGTGGGTGAACACCGGGATGACCTTCAGGATGCGCATCGACGGGATGCCGATGACCCAGATCTGGCCGGAGTGCCCGCCCGAGGCCACCATGTAGTGGGTGTCGAGCTTTCCGGTCGGCATGTAGGTCTTCATGGCGGCGAGCACGTCGTCGGAGCTGAGCCCGCGAGCCTTGGCCACGCCCAGCGCGTCCTGCGGCATGTTGGACAGCGACGTCGATCCCGACTCGTTGCTGGTGCAGCCGGCCAGGAGCGCAGCACCGCCCACGGTGGCCCCGGCTCCCAGGAGGAACTTGCGCCGATGGAACTCCGTACCTTCGGAGGCCCTCGTCATTGGTCTGCCTTCCACTTGTGCCGTGAGTCACGTAGCTTGCGACCCGAGCGGCGCATCGCCGCGTGACATCAATTTGTCGAAAAACGTGGTTGAATCGTTATAATGCTTGGGTTGGTGGGTACCGATGACACGTTCGCGACACGGGTATCCAGCCGCGGCACCAGCGTCGTCTGGCATCCACCACTCGGGGTTTCTTCCGATCGGCGCTGTTTTTAACACGGCGCTTATGAAAGCCAACCGCCGCAGCCTCCCGGTAGGGACCTTGGTCATGTCCGACCAGGACAGGAAGTCCTAAGGTCGACAGCTCTAGACTGCCCCGACTTTTGTTGAGACATCAGACACCCCGGAAGGATTCAGGTGTCCTGGCTCACCGCACAGCCGGGCGACTCTCCCGTTCCCACAAGAAGTGTCGTACTTTCGTACTTTCATAGAGGTGAGGCGGGATCCTGGGCGTCGAGGCCCGGTGCACTGCGGCGACCTGCCACGCCGTCAAGATTCGTCCCCGCACAGACGGGGGTAGTTCCTGGACCGGTGACCGTGACCAGCATCGACAAAACTCGTCCCCGCTCAGGCGGGGGTGGTTCGGCTCTTGACCTGGCGGAGCACACCTTCCCCGTCCTGTCCCCCGTGGTCTCGTCCCCGCGCACGCGGGGGTCATTCGCCACTGACTTCGGCGACCTGCCTGAGCGCAGCGTTGTCCCCGCGCACGCGGGGGTCATTCGGCCTACGCCGGCGCGGTGCGGGCTTCCGCTCGATCGTCCCCGCGCACGCGGGGTCCGCCGCGGATCTGTCGATGAGGAGTCGCGGGCCATGCCCGAAGAGAGGATGCGGTCGTTGGCCACGTTCAACCTGGTCGACCGGCCTTGGGTGCCGGTGGTCGCGGGCGCCCGAGGCCGGTCGGAGGTGTCGGTGCGGGACGCCCTGTTGCGCGCCGACGAGTTCGACGGCCTGTCGGTGGATTTCCCGACGCAGGCTCCGGCGATCCTGCGGCAGGTGTTGCTGCCCGTGTTGCTGGACGCGCTGGGCGCGCCACGCTCTGAGACGGAATGGTCGGCGCTGTTTGGCGCCGAGAAGCTGACCGGCGAGGCACGCGAGCGGGTGGTGGACTATTTGGACCGGTGGCGGCCGCGGTTTGATCTGTTCGACGAGCAGCGGCCGTTCGCCCAGGTGGCAGGCTTGAAGACAACCACGGGGGACACGAAACCAGCTGTCAGTCTGATCACGACCGCGGCGACCGGCAACGCTGTCCCGTTGCACTGGCCCTACGCCGAGGACGACAGCCCCGCACTGTCCGCCGCGGAGGCGGCCCGGTGGCTGGTCACCGTGCAGTGTTGGGATACGGCCGGCATCAAGACCGGCGCCGCCGGAGACCCGAGGGCACGCGACGGCAAGACCATGGGTAACCCCACCGGCCCGTTGGGTCAGCTCGGCGTGGTGGTGCCGACCGGCAGGAACCTGTACGAGACGCTGATCCTCAATCTCCCGATCATGCCGCATGGACTCAATCCGCATGATTGTCCGGAGTGGACGCGGGACACGCCACGCACGGCGGTGTGGCGCGCCGCGAGCCAGCCGCGCGGCCTACTCGGCTTGCTGACCTGGCAGTCCCGAAGGATCCGACTGTTCCCGCGTGTGGACGACGACAACGTTGTGGTGCCGCGCGTGATCATCGCGGCGGGTGATCGGCTGCCGAGAACCCCGCACGGATCGGAGCCGCACACGACGTGGCGGATGCCGGCCAAGGCCCAGAAGTCCGCGGCGCGGTGGCGCCCCAGGATTCATGTTCCCGGCCGGACCGGCTGGTATGGCCTGGACTCGTTGCTGGGATTGCAGCGGCCGGGCGGCTATCGGTTCGAAACAAGCCGGCTACTCAACCAGATCGGCGGCCTGTGGACCGATGACCACCTCCCGCGTCACTACCCGCTGCGGGTTGAATTGGTCGGCGTCGCCTACGGCACCCAGAACGCGGTCGTCGAACAGGTGATCACGGACAGCATTCCGATCCCGGTGGCCGCACTGCGCGTCAACGAATACCGCGAGGCGATCGTCAAC
The DNA here is from genome assembly GCA_036384655.1 of Pseudonocardiaceae bacterium. Lineage (GTDB taxonomy): Bacteria > Actinomycetota > Actinomycetes > Mycobacteriales > Pseudonocardiaceae > DASVLX01. The sequence continues at coordinate 16,152 of DASVLX010000210.1, read as the reverse complement.
GTCTATGAACAGGCCGAGTCGTTGGTCCACGCCGCCAACCACCTCTCTGACGAAGTTCGGCGAGCCTCCGGTGGGGATCCGGTGCCCTGGGACAAAGGCCAACGATTGGGCGAGATGGTCCTGCATGTGCTCGACCCGCTCGTCCGGCGCTTCCTCACCGGGGCACGCGGTGCCGAACGCGATCAGTTGCGGAATGGCCTGCATGCCTGGGCGGAGCTGGCCTGCCGGGCCCTTCTCGATGTGGTGGAGCCGCTATTGGCGGCGGCACCACCGTCGGCCTTCGTCGGTCGGATCACCGAGAACAGCGGTCGCGAGCTCACCCACCGGCTGTCCGCCGCGGAAAATCAATTCCGCTACCAGGTCGGACAGATTTTGAATCTCAACACCGCCGATCAGGCCGCGCTTGCTGGAGAGGATCAGTCGCTGACGGATGAAGAAGTGCCCTTGCGCCACAGAGGACAGTGGTATTGGCAGCGGTTCGTTGCCAATAATGGCACCTGGCTGTTGGACAGTCCCACACACGGTGCCCCACCGCCGGGCGAGGATCTGGCGGCGTTGCGCGCCGGTCTGGGGCGGGAGCCTGGCGAGGTTCCGGGGATGTGGCCGTTCTATCGGGCGGTGACGCCCGACAGTGGCATCTCGTGCGACCTGCGGGCCGAACACCACGCCCTCGCACTGTATGGACTACACCAGCAGTCGCGCCGGACTCCGATGCATGATCCGAGCCTGTTGTCGGTCGGCGCCGCCCTGCAGAAGCTGCGGAACAACGTCAGGACCAGCGCCGGGGCCGTCGATCATTGGTTCACCGTCGCCGTCTCCGCCAACACGGTGCCCACTCTGGTCATGCATTTGCGGGGACTGATCACCCAGCTTCGATCCATCGACCAGCCCCTCAACTACGACCGGCTCGTCGAGGATATCTACCGGTGGCAGTGGCCGCGATCGCGGCAACGAGTCCGGCGCGACTGGGGCTCCGCATATTTCCAGTGGTCGGCATATTCCGCGGCTGAGGACAACGAGCCGCCCGCGGCCGCCATCAGCTGCTCGTCATCCCCACTCGATTCTCAGAGGACATTCCTGTGACCTCACACGCCTACCTGGACATTCACATTCTGCACACCGTTCCGCCCGCCAATCTGAACCGGGACGACCAGGGCAATCCCAAGGAGGCAATCTTCGGCGGTGTGCGGCGTGCCCGGGTGTCTTCCCAGGCGTGGAAGCGCGCGACTCGGCTCGCGTTCACTAACGCCATTCCCGGCGACCGCGCGGTGCGCTCGAAGAAGATCTCGAGCATGCTGGCCGCCCGGATCGCCATCCGGACCGGACTCGACGTCGAGCAGGCCACCCGGCTGGCCACCGCCCTGCTGCACCCCCTGGGAATCAAGGCAGGCAAGAAGGCAGCGGAAACCGCGTACCTGCTCTTCTTCGGGGTGCGCCAGCTCGACGCTCTGGTCGATCTCGTCGCCGAGGACGCCACCGCCCTGGCCGGCCTCGACGATGCCAGACTCACAGAGGTCGTCAAGGGCCTGCCGGTCAGCGAAAAACTACGCACCGGCCATCCGCTGGATGTTGCTTTGTTCGGCCGGATGGTCGCCGACCTGCCCTCCCTCAACGTCGACGCCGCGACCCAGGTCGCGCACGCACTGTCCACCCACGAGGCCGAGTTGGAATTCGACTACTACACCGCCGTCGATGACGAAACCCAGGCCGACGAACCGGGCGCCGGAATGATCGGCGCCATCGGATTCAACTCCGCCACTCTCTACCGATACGCCACGATCGGGCTGCACCAACTCCGGGACAACCTGGGCGGCGACGCGACCGCCACGGCCAACGCGGTCCGACTGTTCATCGACGCTTTCGCACGCAGTGTTCCGTCCGGTCACCAGAACTCCTTCGCGCATCGCACTCTGCCCAGTCTGGTGGTGTTCGCACTGCGCGAGGATCAGCCCGTCAACCTTGTCTCGGCATTCGAAAGACCAGTCAACTCGCCAGGCGGCATCATCCCCGCCTCGATCGTCGCACTGGCGAAGGAATTCCAGAACGCCAGCGAGCAATGGGGTAGCACGCCCACCGTCGTCGCCGGGACCTACGTGCCGGTCTGTGAACAAGACCGAGAAACGGTCACCGCCGCGTTCGGGCCATCCCTGACCTTCCAGGACGTCCTGTCCCAGGCGCGGGAGTGTGTCAGCGAATGGTTGGCGGGACACCACGAATGGCTGGTCGGACACCGCGCATGATGGCCAGCGAAGAACCCGACCAGGCCGTGTTGGTGCTGCGACTGGCCGGCCCCTTGCAGTCCTGGGGTCGGCACAGCACCTTCCACCGGCATGACACCCACAGCGAGCCCACCAAGTCCGGTGTCATTGGGCTACTCGCGGCCGCCGCAGGGCGCCCCCGAGAAGCCGACATCACCGACCTATGTGACCTGCGACTGGGCGTCCGCGCCGATCAACCCGGCAGCCTGCTGCGCGACTACCACACGGTCAGCGACTATCGCGGCAGGCCGCTGCCCACCGCGACCCGCACGGCGAAGGGCACCCAGAAACCCACCGCGCCCACGAAGTACACCCACGTCACCCAGCGCTATTACCTACAGGACGCGGTGTTCGTCGCCGCCGTGGCCGGGCCCCGGCCCCTGATCAGTTCACTGGCGGAAGCGGTGCGCAACCCCGGATTCCCGCTTGCCCTCGGCCGACGCGCCTGTGTCCCGACCCAACCTCTGCTGCTCGGCGTCGACGACGGGCCGCTGGAGGATGTGCTGTCGGCCGTGCCATGGCAAGCGACCGACCACGTCAAACGACATGTTCATGTGGCGGCGATCGATCTCGCCACCACCGTCGGTGACCAGCACGGCGACGATGTCGTGAACGACGTACCGGTCTCGTTCAATTTCGCCGACCGGCGTCTCACCACGCGCCGTGTCCGACACACCTGGATCACGGTGGAAACGGGCGTCAAAGACGCCCACTCCACGGAGCACCATGATCCGTTCACACTCCTCGGATGGTGACCGTGCCCTATCTCTCCCGCATCCGGATCAACCCGCTGCGGGCACATGCTCGACAGCTCCTGGGCAACCCGCAGGCACTGCACGCCGCCGTCCTTGGCGGCATCGCCGTGCAACCCGTGACCGAACGCGTGCTGTGGCGCGTCGACAGTGACGATCCGCACCGGCCCCTGCTTTACGTGCTCACCGACAGCAGGCCCGACTGGAACCATCTCGTCGAACAGGCAGGTTGGCCGGATGCCGACGGCGACCACGCCCAGGTCCGCGACTACGCACCCCTGCTCGCCCGGATCGCCGTCGGTCGCGAATTCGCGTTCCGACTCACCGCCAACCCCGTCCAGTGCAGCCGAACACCCACCAAACGCACCACGTCTCAGGAGGCCCGCGCCCGGAACGGCGGGCTCACCCGCGGTTACCGGCTCGGTCACCGGACCGTCGGCCACCAACTCGGCTGGCTCCTCGACCGCACCACCGGCTGGGGCTTCACCATCCCAGACGCCCAAACCGGCCGGCCCGCACCGGGCATGACCAATGATGAATCGCTCACCGCGGCACCCGCCAAGGATGTGCGGATCACGGCCCGCGCCCGGTGGTGCTTCACTCGGCACCGCGGCGCACCGCCCGTCGTGCTCCACACCGCGACCTACGCAGGGCAGTTGATCGTCACCGACGCCGATCTGCTGCGGGACAAGCTGCTCGCCGGCATCGGCCCCGGCAAGGCCTACGGCTGCGGCCTGCTCACCCTCGCCACCGCCAGTCATCCCGCGGACGGCTGACATCTGGCGGTAGACAACCAGTCCAGCGGCTACGCGGTGGCGGTGGGCGCGGATGGCTGAACTGGTTGGCGCAGTCCGGCGACGAGGATCTCGACCAGTCGACGGGCGTCGAACCCGTGCATGCCGCTGGTCGACCCGGCGCAGAGGTTGCCGACACCGCGCATGAGTTCCTGGGCGCGTAGATCGGGGCGGATCTCCCCCGCCGCGATCGCGGCGTCGACCAGCTGGCCGCAGGCGGGAACCAGTCGTTCGAGGAAGTAGTCGTGCAGCGGGCCGAAGCAGGACTCGTCGGACTGCATGGCGTCGGCCAGCCCGTGCTTGGTGACCAGGAAGTCGACGAACATGTCGATCCACCGCGCCAGCGCGGCGTACGGACTCTGATGAGTCGCCAGCAGCTCTGGTGCGGCCGCGGCCAGGCCCTCGACCTGATGCTTGTAGACGGCGATGATCAGGTCTGCGCGGGTCGGGAAGTGCCGGTAGATGGTGGCCGTGCCGACCCCGGCCCGGGCCGCGATCGCGCGGATCGGCGCGCCCACACCGGAGGCCACGAACACCGCGGCGGCCGCGTCGAGCAGGGCCTTCTCGTTGCGCCGCGCGTCGGCCCGCCTGGGCCGGCCGGCGGGATCGACGGCGCTGGTGTCGCTCACCGATACCTCCCTTCACAGGCGCCCTTTGAGAAACGGGACAATGTCCCGTATTGTCAATCGGGACAGCATCCCAGTTCATGATGCCAGCCGCAGCTGTTCGATCGGAGCCGTCATGTCCCGAGTGGTCCTGTTCGACCAGACCGGTGGCCCGGACGTCCTGCACGTCGTTGACGAGCCTGCCGGCGAGCCCGCCCCGGGCGAGGTGCGGGTCAGGATCGAGGCGGCCGGGGTGAACCGGCTCGACCAACTGATGCGGACCGGCGCCTACCCCCGGCCGTTCCGCCTCCCGCACGCCCGGCTGGGATGCGAGGGCACCGGGATCATCGACGCCATCGGCCCGGATGTCGTGGGTCTCGCCGTCGGTGATCCGGTGATCATCACCGCGCTCCCCTCGATGGATCTCAACGGCACCTACGCCGACCACACCGTCGTGCCGGCCAGCGCGGTCATCCCCCGCCCCGCCGGCCTCGACCCGGTCAGCGCCGCCGCCCTCTGGGTGTCGTACTCCACCGCCTACGGCGCCCTGGTCGAGAAGGCCGGCATGCGTCCCGGCGACCACGTCCTGATCAACGCCGCCGCCAGCACCGTCGGGCTGGCCGCCATCCAGGTCGCCAACCAGATCGGCGCCGTCCCGCTCGCGGTCACCCGCGGCAGCGCCAAGAGGGAGCCGCTGCTGGCCGCCGGAGCCGCGGCGGTCATCGCCACCGACACCGACGACCTGGTCGACACCGCCCGCGCCCACACCGACGGAGCCGGCGCGGAGATCATCCTGGACATGGTCATGGGACCCGGGCTGGCCGAACTCGCCACCGCCGCCAGGTTCGGCGGCACACTGATCACCGCCGGCTGGCTCGACCCCCGGCCAGCGCCGATGCCCATGAGCGCGCCGCTGACGATCTACCGGTACATGAGCTTCGAACACACCCTGGACGCCGTCGTGGTGGACCGGATGGCCGCGTTCCTGACCGCCGGGCTGCGCACCGGCGCCATCCGCCCGGCCATCGACAAGGTCTTCGGCCTGGACGACGCCGCCGAGGCGCACCGCCACCTGGAGCGGGGTCAGCAGTTCGGCAAGATCGTCCTCACCACCTGACGGCCGCTGGCTGGCGGGGCTCAGCGGCTGGTGTTCACGGCGGTGGACGCGAGGCGTGTCCGTGCTGGTAGCGGGCCGTTGGTCGCGGCGGCTCGCAACCCGTCGATGGCCAGGGCCGCGAACCGGCGGGCGGCATCGGCCCTGTCCCCGGCCGGCACCGTGGCGAGTCCACGTCCGGCCGTGAGCACCAGCAGGAAGTCGTTGAGCACGAAGTCGGGACGCAGCCGTCCCGCGGCCTGGGCGCGGCGGGCGATCGCGGTGACCGCCCGCATCATCTCGGCGCGATGGGCGTCGAAGTCGAGCGCGTCGGGGTAGGTGGACAGGAACGCCTCGGTGAAGCCGGAGTTGCCGGCGTTGAGCACGATGATGTGCTCGATGATCCCGCGGAATCCGCGCCACGGGTCGGGGTCGGCGGCGGCCGCCTGGACGATGCCGCGGCACGCGCGTAGTTCGCCGGCGAACGCCTCGCGGATGAGGGCCTGTTTGGTCGGGAACCGCCGGTAGAGCGTCGCGGGGCCGACCCCGGCGCGGCGGGCGATCTGCCGGATCGTGACGTCCAGACCGGACTCGGCGAACAGGTCGCGGGCGGCCTCCAGGACGCGATCGCGGTTGTCCCGCGCGTCCGACCGCAGCACCCGAGAGATCGCCCGGCTCATTGTTCTCACTTTACCGAAGTGGACGCACCCGTCCATTACCGTCCAGTGCGGACAGACGGTGACGAAAGACAGCAACGGAAAGGGGCCAGACATGCGTGCGGTGAGCATTCTCAGGTTCGGCGACCCGGACGGCATGCGGATCGTCGACGTGCCCGATCCGGTTCCGGCGGCCGGGCAGGTGTCGGTCCGTACCGAGGCGATCGGGGTGGCCGGCGTCGACGCCGTGATCCGCCGTGGCACGGTCGCCGGCGCCGGGTTCGCCGAAGGCCTCATCCCGGGCAGCGAGGTCGCCGGGACCGTCACCGCCATCGGGGACGGCGTGGACTCGTCCTGGCTCGGCCGCCGGGTCTGGGCGTTCACCGGCCTCGGTGGCGGATACGTCGAACAGGCCATCGCCCGGATCGAGGACGTCGTCGCGCTGCCCGCCGCGCTGTCGTCCGTCGACGCGGTCACCCTCGGCGGCGCCGGGCCGGTGGCGCACTTCGCCTTCGCCGCCGCGCACCTCAGCGCGGGAGAAACCGTGCTGGTGCGCGGCGCGGCGGGCAGCATCGGCATCGCTGGCGTCGAACTCGCCGTGCGTGCCGGCGCCGACGCCGTCGCGGTCACCACCTCGTCGCCCGAACGTGGGAAACGGCTCCGCGCGCTCGGTGCGACGCATGTGCTGGACCGGGACGGTGCCGGTGAGGGTCCGGCCGAGTTCGACGTGATCCTCGACGTGGTCGGCGGATCCGGCCTGCCGGCGTTCATCGGCCGGCTGGCGCCCAACGGGCGGCTGGTGGCGGTCGGCATCGTCGGCGGTCAGCCGCCCGCCGACTTCGGCACGGCCATCCTGTCCGCATTCCGGCGCTCGATCTGGTTCGGCACCCTCAGCCTGGACACCGTGCCCCGCGCCGACCTGGCCCGCGTCCGCGCCGAGCTCTTCGACGCCGCGGCCCGCGGCGAACTCCACGCGGTCGTGCACGACGTGCTGCCACTCGCCGGCGCCGCCGATGCCCATCGCCGCATGGACGCCGGCGAGGTGTTCGGACGCATCGTGCTCACGCCATGACGCGCTATTGACCGGCGCCGACGCGGGTGGCCTCGGAGACCTCGACGAGTTTGCCGGTCGCCACGTCGTAGATGTAGCCGTAGATCGGGATGTTCGCCGGGACCAGCGGATGGCTGCGGATGCGGCGCACATCCTCGGTGACGCTGGTTGTCTGGTCGGAGATGGTCAGCCAGTCGATGTAGTCGCCGGCCCGCGAGCCCGGGCCCTTGCCGACATCGTGGAAACCATTCTCGCCGAGCGCCGCTGTTTCCAGGCTGTTGGCGAGCAGACCACGAATCACGTCGTCGGTGAAGAACTCCATCCCGCAGTTGCTGTGATGGATGACGAACCACTCCCTGGTGCCCAGCAGCTTGTAGGAGATCACCAGCGACCGGATCGCGTCATCGCTCGCGCGGCCGCCCGCATTGCGGATCACGTGAGCGTCGCCCTCGGACAGGCCGGCGTACTTGGCCGGGTCGAGTCGGGCGTCCATACAGGTCAGGATCGCGAAACCGCGCGCGGGCGGCAGGGCGAGCTCGGATTTGGCGCCGAAGTCGGCGGCATAGGCGGCGTTGGCGGACAACACCTCGGACAGAACGGACATCGCCTTCCCCCTTCGTCGGAGGATGGAGCAGTAATCGGTTCAGTTATTTTTCCTACTTCATCGGCAGACAGTCCGCCAACCGTGTCCACGTGCTGGTCAGCGGCCGGGCTCGCGCGCCGCACGTACCCGCGACCGGCCAGGCCGCAACCCGGTGAGCGAGGCGGCGGCTGTCATCGGCGGTCGCCGCGCGCCGAAACGGACAACGGCCACGCGCGCCCCGGCGGCGATCATCGCCGCGCCCACGAAGAGCACCGCGACTTCGGCATCGCTGGGGCCCACGATGCCAAGTTGACCATGTGTGTGCGTGACAAAACCCGAATAGAAAAGCCAGCCCATTCCGCCGATCAACATTGCCACCGGCACGCTGACCCGGCACCCGACGGAGACGGCCACCACCAGCAGAAGCGCCGCGCCGACGGGGTGCCACACCGGCACCACCGTCAGCGGCAGCACCATCACGAAATACCCGGCGAATGCGAGTGCGAAGCCAATCGGCACCGGCAGCGGCCGCGCCACCCCGGCCGACGACCGGCGCACCTCGGATGAGGACAGCATCGACGTCCACCCTTTCCACGCAGTGATACGCGGACGTCGTAGTCAACACCGAGAAAACAGCACACCAGGTTGCGTTGACGGGATTTTGATGGAGCCGCGAGCGGTCTTGACTTCGCGTTGACCGGCGGTCTCGAACCGCCGGTCAGATTACGGCGTTGGCGTCAGTATCCGACGTAGGCGCCGCCCTGGGACAGGCTCTGGATGCCCGGCACGTTGGACAGCGAGCCGTACCGGGCGAGGGCATAGCGGACGCCGGCGATGATGTTGTCCACCGGGTTCTCGATGTTGTCGTGGCCGGCGACCTTGTACGCGTTGAACGTCGAGTCGATGGTCTGCATCAGGCCGATGCTGGGATGACCGGCCGCGGCGTTGGAGTCCCATTCGTTGACCGCGGTGGGGTTGTCGCTGGACTCGTGCTGGATGATGGTCGCGATGAGCCCGCTGTCGGCACTGGTGACCGGCACCCCGTTCGCCTGGAGCACACCGATGGCCTGCTGAATCCAGTCGTTGACATCACCGCTGGGCGTCACGGAGGCGGTGGTGACCGCGTTGTCGACGGTGGGCTCGGCGACCGTCTTGATACTCGATGCCGCCGGGGTGGCGGCGACGGCCGGACTGGCCGACTCGGCCGCTGGTGCGCTGGTCGCCGGCTGACCGGCCGGTTGGGCGTTGGCCCCGGCGGACGTGCTCGCCGGCACGACCGCTTGTTGCGCCGGAGCCGAGTTCTCCTCGTCGGTCTGCCTCGACTGGGTCGTCCCCAGCAAGGGGGTCATTCCCGGAGCCAGCGCCGGGGACTGGGACTGCGAACCCGACTGGCCGTTGCCCTGGGTGGCTTCGGTCGTGGTCTGACCGTCGGCGCCGGTGGTCTGGCCGCCGGTGCCATTCGCTGTCGCGTCGCCATTCGCTGTCGCGTCGTCATTGGCTGTCGCGTCGCCATTGGCCGCGGTGCCCGTGCCCGTGGAGCTACTCGGCGTGCCGAACAGGTCGGGGTTGACGGTGGACGACGTTCCGTCAGCTCCGTAACCAAGTTCCGGGGCGTCCCGCGCCAACTGGACGTCCAGGGCCTGCATGTCCTCCGCGACCGTCTGTGGCACGGTGCCCGCGTTCTGGCCATCGGTGTTCTGAAGATCGTTGACCACTTTCCGCACGCCGGCCGAGATATCCCGCAACGCGGCGTCGAGGTCCTGCCCGTGCTGAACCAGCGCCTGCTTGCGGTTCTGGATGATCTGCTGCAGCCAGGCCGCGGACTCGAAGGCTCCCGCGTTCAGGTTCTGGCCGGAGAGGGCTTCGAACGCCGACATGTCGTCCATGAGCTGGCCGATCTGCTGGGCGGCCCGCTGCACGGAATCGGCGTCGAACGACGTGGTGTTGGAAGAACCGGACATTCGCGTTGTCCCCACCAGTTATTCGGGAATGGACTGGTCTGAGCCACGTCCCGCAAACCTGGGTCGCGGCAAGGGAAATCTAGTCGACACGCCGCACCGGGCGACGGCATTCCCGTCGCACCGGCGAAGACCGGGGATATCCCTCGCCAACCCATCGAGCCCGGCGACCGATCTCACGGGGTCGCCGCGACGGCCGCTGGCGCTTCCGCCGCCGCCGCATCTGCCTTCCGCCGCGCGGTCGCGGTGGGTGCCTCGCTGACGACGTTGACAGCGCCGGCGGCCGGATCCGCTGGCTCAGCGGGCACTTCGGCGCCGGCGTTCTCGGCGCCCGACTCATCGGCTTGAGCGACGTACTCCTTGACCACGGCGGCGAGGACTCGCATCGACGCGGGCCCGCCCGGGTTCAGGAGAATGTCGACTCCCTCGTCGGGCAGCGCGCCGGCCAGCTCCGCGATGGTGACCTCCATCCAGCCGGGCGTCGTGACCCGCTCGCGATGCCTCGGCGCCGTCGTCACCAGCACCGACGGCACGTCATCCGGCGCCGGGGCCACCACGGCGACGCCTTCCTCGTCCACCGCGACGCTGAAGATGACGTCCTGGGTCGCCTCCAGCACCTCCTCGCCCGTCGCCTCTCCGCGCACGACGAGCTGCAGGACGGCATCCACCGGATCGGTCGGCAGGTCCGGCGAGGACGGCTCGTACGCCGGGTTGGGGCGGAAGTATCCCGGCGTGCCCTCCTCGTTGACGAACCAGCCACCCACCACGGCGGACGCGGGCGGCTCGTCGTCCTCCTTCTCCGGCCGCCACGCGGGATCGATCAGGAACACCCACTCCCCGTTGATCTCTTCCGCGGTGACGTCCTCAGGGCCGCCGTCCTGGCCGGCTTCGTCGGCTTGCGCTCGCTCGGTGGCGTTGTCAGCCATCGTGGGCTCCTGCTTCCTTGTTCCAGCGTCGTACCACTACATGTCCCGGGGCGAGATGCCGGCCCGGCCAGATCCGTACATAGTGGAGCTTCATTCGCGTTCGTAGCGCAGCACATGCAGGCCCGATACGTCCTGGTCCATCCTGGGTTGGCCATAGTCGGCCATCGGGTCGATGAGTCGTAGGCCATCCGGCAGGACCTCCGCCACCAGGAGGTTGCCCACCGACTCCCGTCCCCGCCGGTCCTTGCGGCGCACCCACACCATCGCCTGTGTGTCGGCGGGAAAGTCCTTCAGCTCCCGCAGCGCCCCGCCCCAGTGCTCGTGGGCGGTGGTGCTCCGCATCTGGCAACCGAGCTCCTGGACCAGCAACGCGTACCACGTCGCCGGACCGGGGCTGGGCGGTTCGGGCAATCCGGTTTCACCGGCGTCCCAGCGTGCGAACCAGGCCCATGGGTCGCTGTTGGGCAGCAGGAATGGCTCCTCGCCAGCCGCCTTCGGCACCACCAGGCCGGCGTCCAGCATCTGGTCGCGCCAGTCGCCGGACTCCTGGAACCGCCTGGTGGTGCAGGCGAACAGCCAGCCACGCTGGCTCTCGTCCGCCGGGTCCGGGTCGACCAGCACCACGTCGTCGTCGTATGCCTGTTCGAGCCAGGTGGTGGCCTTGCCGACCGCCGCGGACAGTTCCGGAGCCGGTACCTCCCAGGGTGGGACGATCACGTCGTCGACGGAGGCGGCCGGGCGGGAGAAGCGGGCCAGCACCAGGTCGGCGACCTCGGCGTCGTTCACCTCGGCCAGCGAGCCCCGCTGAGGATCGAGAACGACCACCTGGCCATCGATGTCGCGGTCCACATAGAGCAGATGACCCGTGACGGGCCGCCCGCCGACCTGCCGGCGCAGCCACACCACGCCACGGGTCCCCGGATCACTGTCCTCGACCGCCGAGAGAACCTCCGACCACGACGCGCAGGTGGCAACCTCGGAGCCGGGAAAGTGGTTGGCCAGCAACCGGTCCCACCAGCCGGGCGCCTCATCGCTGGGCTGCCACGGAAGCGCCGACGCCGGGCGCTGACTGACCGTCGCGTCCGCCGCGACGACGCAGTTGCGCGCGTTCAGGCGCCAGCGCCACGGCTCGTCGCCGAGTCCGAGCGGGCGCGAGGCGTTGAGCTCCTCGTCGAACGGATCGAAGTTGGCCAGCGGAAAGGGGCTGGCACCGTCCTTGGGGACGGCGAGCGTCGCGGCCAGCATCGGTTCCGCCGCGTCGTTCGCGTAACGACAACCGAACAACCACATCAGCTGACCCTCGGCGAGCGGCTCGGTGTCGGTGAGAGTCACCAGGTCTCCGTAGACGCGGTCCAGCCACTCCCGCGCGCGCCGGCCGGCCTCCTCGGGCATTCTGTCCCTTCACCCGCTTCCGCTCCTGTGGTCCGGCCCGCTCCGGGCCGACCGGGTGAACTCTTCCAGCGCCATGCCACCCGCGGGCAGGACGACTCCGTGCTCACCCTCAACGGTCGGGATTTCCCTCACGGGCGCCCGATGGCCCTATCGACGGGATTCGTCTCGTCCGCACGCTCGTGCTCGACCGGTTGCGGCGCGCCGCTCGCGTCGGTCTCGGCCGCGCCACCGAAATCGGTCCTCGCCCACATCTCGCCGAAGTCATCACCAAGATCCGGATTCAGCCGCCACGCGGAGCGGTCCGCGCCATTCGCCGAACCCTGATCGGAGTCCCGCCGCGGCGCGCCGGTCGTGGACGGCCCGGCGATCGCCTCGTCCGCGCCATCCATCGATCCCCTGTCCGACTCCGGCGGAAGCGCGCCGCTCATGAAGGGCCCGTCAAGCTGTTCGACGCCCGTCACCTCGCCGTCGGAATCGACCACCGCCCACAGCTTGCCGCCCTCTTCGGCAGGCTTCTCATGGGAGTTCAGCCAGCGGCTGTACGCCAGCCAATCCCGAGACGGATCGCCCTTGACGGGGACCTTTCCGGTGAAGGGATTCTTTACCCTGCGTGGGCTATTTCCCCTATCAGGGGCCTTTCCCTTGTCCGGGAACTCGTCCGGAGCGAGGGACCGGGACTCGTCGGTGCCATCCACCGAATCCTCGTCGGAGTCCGACCAACGGCTCGGCATATCCTCGGAGTCCAACCAACGGCGGTACGCCAGCCAGTCCCGCAGCGGACCTTCCTCGACCACGGCCTCGTCCTCGACAGTGGCCTTTTCCGGTGTGTCGGCCTTTTCCGGGGCGTGCAGGCCGAGCTCGTCGAGTCCACGCTGGTCCACCACCAACTCGATCGACTCGTCCGGCCGGCCGTCGTCCCCCGTGTCCAGGGTTCCGCGCAGGAAATCCGGAAGATCCCGTTCCCGGTCGGCGGACGCGAACATCAGCCACTGGTCCGCACCCACAACCTTGCGCCAGAAGGCCGGAAAGTCGCGCCGACCGCTGGCTGACAAGAGCCACTCACCCGTCCGCAGCACCTTCCGCGGCAGGCCCGGCGATCTTTCCGGACGGCCGGCCTCGACAACGTGCCACCGCGGCGTCACCCGCACCCGGTAGAAGGTTTCCCCGTCGCCCGTTGTTTCCGACTTCGTCTCGCGCGAGACCTCGTTCTCAGCCTTGTCGGTCTGCGAATAGATTTTGTGTTTCCCGGACGGCTTCCCGATCACCGGGCGGTTTCCCTCGTCGGCGATGGTCGGTGCCCGGAACTCAGTGTAGTCGCCGAATCCGAATTCGGTCTTGTTCTCCGAGTTCAGCTTCAGCTTCTCGGTCTTGGTGCCCTGCCGGGTTCGCGAACCTGGCTCAACGCGAAGCAACTCGCGGTGCTGGAGATCCGCGGTGATCTTCACCCGACGCACCGGACCTTCGAGCAGGTCGGTGACGTGCCCGCCTTCCTTCATGGCCTCGCGAAGCAGGACCTCGCGGTGGCTGACGTCCGCGAACAGCCGGTTCGCCGCTCGCGGACTCATCGAGCGCCGCGGCGGACCGTTCGTGGATTCGCCGCGAATGATGTCATCCAGCTGGTCGTGGAGTCCGGGTGCGGGGAACTCATCAACGAAGATCTTCGCGTCGTCCGAGAAGCCCAGTGGCTTGTGCTGATCACGTTGCCACTGCCGCATGGAGCCGGTCACGGTCTCGATCGGCTTGTCGGGAAGCGCGTCGGGCCCGAAGCAGTCCTCCCGCCGAACCGTGGATCGGGCGGTGCGACCAGGCAACGCGAATTCGTGATGCCATGGCTCCCCGATGACATCGGGGGCCAGGCCGGCGAGCTGACTGGGCAGCATCTTGCTCAGCAGCCGGCCATAGAAGCCCGGTCCCTTGTACGGGTACACGTCCATGTCCACCGTCAGGCCGTGGATGAACTGGATTCCGTCGCCGCTCGTTTTCGCCTTGAGGGTTTCCTTGGTTCCCAACGCTTCTTCGGAGCCCTTACTCCGGTGGTACCCGAACTGGAGACCCGTCATCCTGCGTACGAGCGGCCTGGCGTGCGCACCCAGCTCTCGGATCACGCCGAACGACGCCTCGCCCTTCCAGCCGCGCTTGTCGCCGTCCTTGGTCTCGTTGGCGGTCTCGTGGCTGACGGTGGTCGCCTCGTCCGGAACCGTCCGCTGGTATTTGCCATCCCCCGGCCGCGCCCGCAGCACGACGAGTTGCTGCCGGTTGTCGCCGTCCAGCAGAATCGCTCGCCCGCCGTTGAGCATGGTCCGCAGCACCGCGTTGCCACGGTATCCGACCAGGATCGGGCCCAACTCGTCCCGCACCAGCCGTTCGTGGATCCCGCGGAAGTTGTCCAGCCCGGTCTGCCGCGACCACTCGGCGAACGTGTCCGACATCTGGTGGATCAAGGACGCGGCGGCCTGCTGGTCGTACCACTCCATCGTGCCGCGGCCGCGACCCACGTTGTCCGGCGGCCGCAGCTCGGAGTCCTCTCCGGCGGCCCGGTAACTGTTCTTTCGGGCGCGCGCCAGCTGCGCCTGGTGGTATCGCAGCTGATCGTCCGGCGTCAACTTGGCGATGTCCGGCCCGCTGAGCCCCGGGACGTGGTGGATCTCGCTCGCCGGAACCCACACCTCGTTGTCGGGTACCCGGATCCACCGGGTCTGGTCGGTGTCGGGGGTCCGGTGCCGCAACCCGAACGGGAACCGCCAGTACGCGCGCCTCGAGGTCCGCACCACGTGCGTGGCGTCGACACCAAGCAGGTAGCCACTTTCGTCGTGCTCGGTGTTGAGGGTGGTCTTGATGCCACGCTTGTATTTCGTGCTGTTGGTGCTGTCGTAGCCCAGCTTGACAATGGCTTCCAGACCCGAGTGGTACAGGGTGGTGCCCTGGATCGCGATGGTCTCGCTGTTGAACTCCACTCCGTGCTTGGCCTGCCTGCCCCCGCCCAGGGTCGTTTTCGTGTAGGAACCGTCCTTGACCGGACGTTGGACGAGACCGGACAGCACACGGGGGTTGTCGATCCGGGTCGAGTAGGCGACACGCGCGAGGCGGTCCCGGCCGCCGGACAGCCCGCCACGGTTGTGGGTCCGCAATGGCGGCGTGGTGTCCTCGTGCAGGACCGCCCGGTCGAAGCCGGTTTCCCTGGCCTGCCGGCCGCCGAAGGCTTCCAACGCGGTGACCGCCGGGTTTGCCTCGTCCAGTTTCGCCGGATCCGCCGGGCGCAGCATGCCGCTGACGTGCTCATCGAACTCCGGCGGGGTATCACCGATGAGCGGCCTCAACACCTGCTGCCACGGTTTCCACCGTCGCGGCCCCGCGCCGCCCAGCGCCCGGGCCATGGTCGTGACCAGATCCGGTGCCAGCTTCATGGCCGTCGGCACGCTGTCCGCCGGCAGCGGGATCGGCTCCGCCTCGGGCGGTTCGCCCTGATGCCAGACGCCGTCACGCCGATCATCGGTCGTTGCACCGTCGGTGGGTTTGTCGGCGGCCTTGTTGGTTGGCGTGTCGGTGCCGGGCGTGGGCGGATGGCCCGCATCGCCGGAGTCATGCCGGAGTTCCGGCGCGGACACGTTGACGGACGGAGTCCACTTCGGCGAGTCGAAGTCCGATATTTCGCCGGATCGCCGCGACCAGCTCCGCCCAAAACTCGCCTGGAACTCGGCCGGATAGCGGAATCCATGTACCGGTTGGGTGCTGTCGAACGAACGCTCGTAGCCCACCTCGAACGCGACCTGCTGCGAACGAGCCTTGTCCGACTTGTACGAGAACTCGTTTTTGGGATAAACGTGGTCGTTGTAGGCCCTGGCCATGGCCCCATACGCCGAGGCCTTGCTCTTGGTGAAGTCGACGGTGCCTTCGTGGGCGGCGCCAAACTTGCCGCCGAGTTGCTCGTCTGTCCGGACACCGAGGTATTCGGCCTCGTCCTTCCGCAGGTGGCCGCCGATGAAGACGTCAGGCACCTTGTTGTCACGCAGCAGCGCGCCCAGCGGGAACCGGATCTCTCCGGTGGAGGCGTCCCGGGAGTTGTCGGCGAGAAACTCCAGCAAAC
>DASVLX010000209.1:0-22993 GCA_036384655.1 Pseudonocardiaceae bacterium | reverse complement strand
CGCTGCGCGGCCTGCTCGATGGTCGCCTGCCAGCCAGGCTGGCGGTGTCCTGGGGACTGTCGGTCGCCTTGCACACCTGGCTTGGCCTCGGCCGGTACGGCGCGCAGTTCGCGCTGCCGGCGTTGGTCCCGCTGGCGCTCTACGGCGGCCGAACCCGCCGGCTGATCGTCGGCTCGTTGTTGATCGGTCCCGGGCTGCACACCTGGCTCACCCGCCGTCCCGCCCTGGATCCGGTGCGGTTCACGCTCGGCCACCTCGCCGACGACGCGGCCTACGGCCTCGGCGTGTTGACCGGCTGCGCGCGTGAACGCACCACGATTCCGTTGCGCCCCACCATCAAATAATTCGCAAAGAGATCGCGAACCGAAAATGAACTGAGAGGTCCACAATGGCCATTTCCTGGTTCGAGACCGTTGCCGAGGCGCAGCGCCTCGCCAAGAAAAACCTCCCTCCTTCGGTGTACAGCGCGCTGATCGCCGGCTCGGAAAAGGGCGTGACACTGAACGACAATCAGGCGGCCTTCGGCGAACTCGGCTTCGCCCCGCACACCGCCGGACTGTCCGACAAACGTGATCTCGCCACCACCGTGCTGGGTCAGTCGATCTCCTTTCCGGTGATCATCTCACCGACCGGGGTGCAGGCCGTGCACCCGGACGGCGAGGTCGCGGTGGCCCGCGCGGCCGCTGCCCGGGGAACCGCGATGGCGCTGTCGTCGTTCGGCAGCAAACCCATCGAGGAGGTGATCGCGGCCAATCCGAAGACGTTCTTCCAGCTCTACTGGATGGGCAGCCGCGACGACATGCTGCGGCGCATCGAGCGCGCCAGGGCGGCGGGCGCGGTCGGCCTGATCGCGACCCTCGACTGGTCGTTCGGGGTCGGCCGGGACTGGGGCAGCCCGCGCATCCCGGAGCGCATGACCTTCGCCGAGATGCTCCGGTTCGCGCCCGAGGCGGTGCGCCGGCCCCGCTGGCTGCTGTCCTGGATCCGCAACGGCTGGGTGCCCGATCTGACCGTGCCGAACCTCGCCGACCCCGGCCAGCGGCCACCGACCTTCTTCGGTGCCTATGGACAGTGGCTCGGCACGCCGCTGCCGACCTGGGAGGACGTCCGCTGGCTGCGCGATCAGTGGGACGGCCCGTTCCTGCTCAAGGGCGTCTGCCGGGTGGATGACGCCCGCCGGGCCGTCGACGCCGGAGTGAGCGCGATCTCGGTGTCCAATCACGGTGGCAACAACCTGGACGGCACACCGGCCACTATTCGGGTGTTGCCGTCGATCGCGGACGCCGTCGGTGATCAGGTTGAGATCCTGCTGGACGGCGGCGTGCGGCGCGGCGGTGATGTCGTCAAGGCACTGGCACTGGGTGCCCGCGCGGTGCTGATCGGCCGCGCCTATCTGTGGGGCCTGGCCGCGAACGGACAGGCAGGCGTGGAAAACGTACTCGACATCCTGCGCAATGGGATCGACTCCACTCTTCTGGGTATCGGTCGTGACTCCGTGCACCGATTGGACCGAAGTGATGTGTTGATTCCGGCGGGGTTCACCCAAACGTTGGGTGCCGAGATCGGTTAGCGCCGGCAACGACGATACTGATCAGGACACTTTAGAGTGATCGTCCCTCATTTCGGCCGGCGATCTTCCTAAGCGATCGTTACTTTCTGATCGTTGACTGTCCACCATGGACCGGGCAGCGTCCGGCGCGCCTTTTTTCGTGCCGGCCGCGACTGCCCGCACGATCAGGAGGGATGACATGTCCAGACCTAGAGCATTGCGGGCCCTGGCAGTCGCTGGTCCGCTGCTGCTCATCGCCCTGTTGCCGGTTCTCTTCGCCACCAACTCGAACGCCGCCGTGCTCGGCGCGGGTGTGCACAACGAGGCGAACTGGACGACCACCACGACCAAGGTGTGGCCGACGTCCGAGAAGCCGAAGCCGCCGACGCACACGACGACGACCAAGACCAAGCCGACGACGACCACCACCAAGACCACGACCACGACGACCACCACGAAGCCGACCACCACGACGGTGAAGCCGACGACCACCACCAAGACCACGCCGAAGACCACCACCAAGGCGCCCGCCACGACCCCGCAGGTCAAGGTCGTGCCGAAGGGTGCCGCCCCGACCGGTGGCGGTGGCACGGCCGACGGTGGTGCCGGAGTTCCGGTTGCCATCTCGGTGCTCGGTCTGACGCTGGCTGGCGCTGGCGGTGTTCTGTGGCTGCGCCGTCGTCGGCACGTGACCGACTGACGTGAGTCGACACCGGCTACGCCGGAGCAACCGTGGCAGCCGCGCCCGACGCGCGGCTGCCACGGTGCTGCTGCTGTGTGGCGCGACCCTGGTCATGATGGCCACGGCGACCGCCGCCAGCCCGACCACGGACACCACCGACTCTCCGCCGGTCGTCCAGGTCGTGAACTCCCCGATCAAGCCAGGCGTGTCCCCGTCCGGGACGACGCCGGCTGCCTCTTCCTCTTCTTCCCCGACACCCACGACAGCCACGACGCCGGCGGCCCTGCCCCGGTCGGTGCCGGTGTCGATCAGCATTCCCGCCATCGGCGTGAAGTCGAGCCTGGTACCGCTCGGGCTGACGGCGGCGGGCCAGATCCAGGTGCCGCCACTGTCCCAGGTGATGCAGGCCGGTTGGTACAAGAACGGCCCGACCCCCGGTGAGAACGGCCCGGCGGTGATCCTCGGGCATGTCGACAGCTATCGCAGCGCCGGCGTGTTCTACCGACTGCGTGACATGAAGCCCGGCGACCTCGTCTTCGTGGCCCGGCAGGACGGCAGCACCGCGAAGTTCCAGGTCACCGGGGTCGACCTGGCCTCGAAGAACGCCTTCCCCACCTCGGCGGTCTACGGCAACACGACGGATCCCCAGCTGCGCCTGATCACCTGCGGCGGCTCGTTCGACTGGACCGAGCTCAGCTACCGGGACAACGTCATCGTCTACGCGCGGCTGGTCGACTGACCCAGGTAACTATCGCCCACGGCGAACAGTGCCGTGGAACAACCATGCGTCGTCCAGGGTTGAGTGAAGCAGGCTCAACTTAGTAGACGAAGGACGATAAGGCATGAACCAGACCCAGACGCTGGCGCTGCCGATCCTGGCCCTGGACGACGACGCGGTACTGCCCGGCATGGTGGTGCCACTGGAGTTGTCGAACGCGGAGGTGCGCACCGCCATCGAGGCCGCGCAGGCCGCCGCCGGTGATCACGCGCCGGCATCCGGGATCCGGTCGATCACGCCAGAGGCGAGCAAGGCGAAGGTCCTGCTGCTGCCCGGCCGGGACGAGCAGGACGCCCAGGATGCCATCGGCGCTGTCGGCACGGTCGCGGTGATCGAACAGGTCGGGCGGCTGCCGCAGGGGCAGGCCGCCGCGGTGGTCCGTGGCACGCAGCGAGCCAAGATCGACTCGCCGGCCACCGGACCGGGCGCCGCACGGTGGGTGCGGGCGACCGTGCTGACCGAGATCCCGCCCACCGAGGACATCAGCGAGACGGTGCACGAGTACCGGGCGGTGCTGGCGGCCATCCTGCGGCAGCGCGGGGCGTGGCAGTTGGTCGACTCGGTGCAGCGCATCGACGACCCGTCGGCCCTGGCCGACCTCGCCGGGAACGCTCCGTACCTGTCCACCGCGCAGAAGATCACCCTGCTGGAGGAACTGGACGTCACGGAGCGGATCCGGCAGGCGCTGACCTGGGCCAAGGAGCACCTGGCCGAGCTGAGCGTGAGCGAGTCGATCCGCAAGGACGTCGCCGAGGACATGGAGAAGCAGCAGCGTGAGTTCCTGCTGCACCAGCAGCTCGCGGCGATCCGCAAGGAACTGGCCGACCTGGAGGGCAAGCCGCAGTCCGAGGAACAGGACTACCGTGCCCGGGTCGAGGAAGCCGACCTGCCCGAGAAGGTCCGCGCGGCCGCCATGTCCGAAGTGGACAAGCTGGAGCGCACCTCCGAGCAGTCCCCCGAGGTGGGCTGGATCCGCACCTGGCTGGACACGATCCTGGACCTGCCGTGGAACGTCCGCACCGAGGACACCTACGACATCCGGGGCGCCCGCGCGGTGCTGGACGCGGACCACTCCGGCCTGTCCGACGTGAAGGACCGGATCATCGAGTACCTGGCCGTGCGCAAGCGGCGTGAGGACCAGGGTCTCGGCGTGGTCGGCGGCCGGCGCAGTGGCGCGGTGTTGGCGCTGGTCGGACCCCCGGGCGTGGGCAAGACCTCGCTCGGCGAGTCGGTGGCGCGCGCCATGGGCCGGAAGTTCACGCGGGTGGCGCTGGGCGGCATCCGGGACGAGGCCGAGATCCGTGGGCACCGGCGCACCTACGTCGGCGCGCTGCCGGGCCGGATCGTCCGGGCCGTCAGCGAGGCCGGGTCGATGAACCCGGTGATCCTGCTGGACGAGGTCGACAAGCTCGGCGCGGACTACCGCGGCGACCCGACCGCGGCCCTGCTGGAGGTGCTGGACCCGGCGCAGAACCACACGTTCCGCGACCACTACCTGGACGTCGATCTGGACCTGTCCGACGTGGTCTTCCTGGCCACCGCCAACGTGCTGGACTCGATTCCGGTCCCGCTGCTGGACCGGATGGAGCTGGTCACGCTGGACGGCTACACCGAGGACGAGAAGGTCACGATCGCGGCCGAGCACCTGCTGCCCAGGCAGCTACGGAAGGCCGGGATGTCCGAGGCCGAGGTGACGATCACCAGGGACGCGCTGCGGCGACTGGCCGCCGAGTACACCCGGGAGGCCGGCGTGCGTGACCTGGAGCGGTCGATCGCCCGGGTGCTGCGCAAGGTGGCGACCCGGCTCGCGCTGGACCAGATCACCGTGCCGGTCACGGTGGACGCCGAGGACCTGCGCTCGTATCTGGGCAGGCCGAAGTTCACGCCGGAGTCGGCGGACCGCACCGCGCTACCGGGCGTGGCCACCGGCCTGGCGGTCACCGGCGCGGGCGGCGACGTGCTGTTCATCGAGGCGTCGCTGGCCGATCCGGAGACCGGCTCGACCGGGCTGACCCTGACCGGGCAACTCGGCGACGTCATGAAGGAGTCGGCTCAGATCGCGCTGTCCTACCTGCGGTCGCATGGCGCGGAGCTGGAGCTGCCGGTCAGCGACCTGAAGGACCGGGGCGTGCACCTGCACGTGCCGGCGGGCGCGGTGCCCAAGGACGGGCCGAGCGCCGGGGTCACCATGACCACCGCGCTGGCGTCGTTGCTGTCCGGACGGCCGGTGCGCGCGGATGTGGCGATGACCGGAGAGGTGTCGTTGACCGGGCGGGTGCTGCCGATCGGCGGGGTCAAGCAGAAGCTGCTGGCCGCGCACCGGGCGGGGATCACCACCGTGTTGATCCCGGCACGCAACGAGCCGGACCTGGACGATGTGCCGGCCGAGGTGCTGCGGCAGCTCACCGTGCACCCGGTCAGCGATGTCCGGGAGGTCCTGAGGCTGGCCCTGGAGCCGGCCAGGACGGCCGAACTGGCTGCCTGACGGCGGTCTTGATCAGGGGCCTGGCGGCGTCACGCGACGTCGTCGGGCCCCTTGTCGTCACCGGACTCGGCGTCGGCCTCCAGCGCCTGCCTGATCAGGATGTCGAGATGTTCCTTGCCGCAGGCGATCACGGTGCGCCAGCCATGCCGGTTCGGATCCGCCGGGTGGCTCACCGAGGAGTCCGGCAGCAGCGCGGAATGCCGCTGTTCACGCGGAACGGTCCGGCCACAGAGCGCGCAGTGGTTGCCCGGGATGGAAATGGACCGATTTTCTTTGTCGTTCTCTCGGTTCAGCACGCCGACTCGACCGTTGATTGTGATCGCCTGCCTGGGCACTTTTCTCTCAAACTGTCGAAGGGTCCGTACCGGTTCAACACTCGCTCCGCACGGGACGGTTCTGATCTCCATGCCGATCGGTCATCCCACCGCGGGCTCAGGGCGGCATCGGCACGTCACCGTGTGCAACCAAGACTAGGTGATCCGTCCCCCGAGCGAGAACCGGTGACCAGTGAATCTCACCCATTGGGGGCATGTGATCGTCGACTAGTTCACCTGTCAGTGGAGGCCAGGTTACCCAGGTCACAGCCAGTCCGGGCGTACCGGGCGCCCGGACTGCCGAAAAAACCGGGGACTATGTACTGTCACCGGGATGGCACATCGGCCCTGTGGACTCTCCCACACCCGCACCTACCGTTTTGTCATAACGAAATTCACGGGCCCAGGAGCTCATTTGCGGGCCACCCCGGCAATCAATTCGATCATTCGCCATGAATGGTGCTAGGCCGATGACTTACTCAGCGAACACGACAGACCACACACCGACCGCGAACCCGACATCGCGTGCGGCGCTGGACAGCGAAATCACCGTCCTGATGGACGGGTTGTTCCGGCTGACCGCCCTTGCCGGCCAGGCCATGGACAATGCCACCACCGCGCTGCTGCGGGCGAATCTTCCGCTCGCCCAGCGGGTGATCGACGAACACGCCGCCATCAGCACGCTTCGCCACGAACTGGACGACCGGGCGGTCACGCTGCTGTCGTCCCAGCGGCCGACCGTCGCGCAGTTGCGCGCGATCGAGGCGAGCCTGCGGGTCAGCGGATATCTGGTGCGGATGGGCGACGTCGCGCGGCACATCGCCGACACGACCCGCCGCCGGCACCCCCGGCACACGCTGCCGCCGCAACTGCGGGACACCGTCCACGAGATGGGCGAGGTCGCCCACCGGCTGACGGCCAGGACCGCGGTCGTGATCTCGCAGCGGGACGGGCGGGGTGCCCTGCAGTCAGTGGAGTCCGCGCACCGCGACCGGATGACCCACCTGCACGAGGAGCTGTTCCAGCAGCTGCTCTACGGCCTGCGGCAGCACCGCGACGCTCATGTGTCGCAGGATGTCGTGGTCCTGGGCCGGTACTTCGAGCAGTATGCCGAGCACGCCGTCGCGGTGACCCGCCGGATCGCCCACGTGGCCGCCTGCGCGGACGCCTGGGCCGCCGCCGGAACTGGTCCCGTCGCCACGGTCGTGGCGACCCCCCTCGCCGCCGACTACACACCCGACTACGACCCCGACCAGGACCCCGATCAGGACTACCCAACCGGCCATCACGTCGACCCGCACCCGGCAGTGGCGGTGTGAAGGACACGGTGACGGACACAGCGAACGGTCGGTCCGGGCACCGGCTCCTCCCGCACACGGCCGATCTGCTGATCGACGCCTGGGCGGACACCGAGCCGGACTGCATCGCGGAGGCGGTGCGCGGCCTCGCGGACTCGTTCGTGGACGTACCCGACCAGGCGCCCCGGCGCGGAATCCCGATCCGCGTGCATGCCGGAACCCCGGCGGAGCGGCTGGTCGCGGTGTTGGAGGAAGCGGTGTTCCTGGTCGACGCCCAGGGCTTGGTCCCGGTCGGCGCCGGCCTGCGGCTGGACCCCGATGACGACGAGGCCGGAGGCACGGGCGGCGAGGTACGCGGCCGGTTCGACGTGGTCGCGCTGTCCGCTACCCGCCCGGTCGGACCGGCGCCGAAGGGCATCACCCGGCATGGCCTGCGGATGAGCCGCTGGGACGGCGGCTGGCGCGGCCAGGTCGTCGTCGACGTGTGAACACCCCCGACCCTGCCGAGAACTCCGACCCTCCCGAGAACTCCGACCCTCCCGAGAACCCCGGCCCCTCCCCGACCAGGGCCGAACGTCAGCCGGGCAGCTCAGCCCTTGACCACGCCCAGCGGAACCAGCTTCGCGACCGGTCGGGCGAGACCCGCTCCGGCGCAGGCCCGCACCACGTCGTCGACGTTCTTGTACGCCTCCGGTGCCTCCTCGACCAGGCCCCGCGCCGACTGGCCGCGCACCAGCACGCCCCGGTCGGTCATCTCCTTGCGCAGCGTGCCGATCGGAATGCGGTGCAGCGCGGCATGCCGGCTGAGCACCCGGCCGGCGCCGTGGCAGGCGGACGCGAACGCCGGGTTGTCCACCACGCCGGCCAGCAGATAGGACGCGGTACCCATCGACCCGGGCACCAGCACCGGCTGGCCGTGCGGCGCCAGATCATCCGGAAGATCGGGATGCCCCGGCGGCAGCGCCTTGGTCGCGCCCTTGCGGTGCACGCACAACAGCCGCCGCTGCCCGTCCACGACATGCGATTCGAGCAGTGCGAGGTTGTGCGAGACGTCGTACAGCAGATCCAGCTCGCCCAGCCCGACGGAGGCGAACGCCAGCCGGGTGGCGTGGGTGAGCGCCTGGCGATTGGCCATCCCGAAGTTGCCGGCGGCGGCCATCGCGGCCAGATACCGTTCGCCCTCGGGCGAACGGACCGGAACGCAGGCCAGTTGCTGGTCGGCGACGCTGATCCGGTAGCGGTCCATCGCCGGCAGCATCCCCGCCACCGCGTCCGAACACACCTGGTGGCCCAGTCCGCGTGATCCACAGTGGATCATCACGCAGACCTGGCCGACGCTCAGCCCGAACGCGGCGGCGATCGTTGTGTCCACAATGGAGTCCACCGCCTGGACCTCCAGGAAGTGGTTCCCCGAGCCGAGACTGCCGAGTTGGGCCGCGCCGCGCGCCCGGGCGCGCTGGCTCACCTGGGCAGGGTCAGCGCCGGGCAGGGTGCCACCGGCCTCGCAGTGCGCCAGATCGGCATCCACACCCAGGCCACGGTCGATGATCCGGGCCGCGCCGGTGCGCAGGATGTCGTCCAGTTCGGCGGCCGAGCATTCCGGCAGCACCCCGCCCGGTCCCGCGCCGCGCGGCACACCACGGGCCAGCGCGTCCATCAGCCGGTCCAGCACCCGGCCGACGCCGGCCCGGTCGACATGGCTGACCAGCAACCGCACCCCGCAGGAGATGTCGAAGCCGACGCCGCCCGGCGAGACCACTCCCCCGGCCTCGACATCCGTGGCCGCGACCCCGCCGATCGGGAAGCCGTAGCCCCAGTGCACATCCGGCATGGCGAAGCTGGCCGTCACGATCCCGGGCAGGCCGGCGACATTGACGACCTGCTCCAGTGCCCGGTCCCCGGCGACGCTCGGCAGCAGCGCCTCGGTCGCGAACACCACGCCCGGCACCCGCATCGCGCCCCGTCGTGGCAGCACCCACCGGTACGCCTGCTCATGCACCAGTTCGGGCAACGTCGACACCGCGTCCACGGCCCTCATTGTCGTCCGCCGACAACCCTCCCACCCGCCCGAAGGCGTCAGCGCCAGAATTCGGTGAGCCGCTCGGCAAGGGCTCCGCCCTGGCCGTAACCGGCCCGAGCGGCGGGCGGACGCGTCGACGGATCCATCAGATTGCCGCCGAACGCGGTGCGGGAGTTGCTGTCCGGGAGGATGGTTTCGACTCTGCTGCCGCCCGCGCGTAGTTCGTCGGCCTGTGCCGCGAGATGCATGCCCCACTCCAGCGGCGTCCGTGTTCTGCCGCCCAGTGGTGACAGCACCAGCACCCGCTGGAATCCGGCCGCCAGATCGGCATTCTCGTTGCGTCGGTAGCCGCCGTCGATGTATCGGTTGTCGCCGATGCGGTAGGGAGGCACACCGAAGCCGACGGAACAACTGGCGGCGACGGCGTCCACCAGGTCGACTCCGCTGTGCCGGTCGAACACGACCGGTTCACCGGTATGGGCGTCGACCGCCGTGATGAGCACCGACCGTTGCGGCCAGTGCTGACTGGGCAGCCGGCCGGCGACGGTGGCGCGCCACCGCGTTGGCCCGGAGCCGTCCGACGCCGCATCCGTTTCGAGCGCCGCCGCACCCAGTCCGCGCCGCATGTCGGCCGCGTCCGCGGCGGCGGCGATGATCCGGCCCGTTCTCTCCATATGGTCGGACACCGGCCCGATGGGAGCGCGCCCACCAGCGGATCCGGCCGGACCACGCCGTTGCTGGGGCTCGGCGGCGAGGATGGCGGCAAACAGGTCGGTCGGGGTCGCGCCGGTGATCTGGGCCGCGGCCGTCGCTCCGGCCGACGTACCGATGATCAGATCAGCCCCGGTCACATCCAGACCGGCATCGCACAGGCCGGCGATGACACCGATCAACCACGCATTGCCCGCCGATCCGCCGCCGCCGAGAACCAATGCTCGCTCGCGCGCGGCGCGGTGCAGGGGTGATGAAGGTGTTGTGTTCATGGGGAGTCGCCTTTCGGGAGGTGTCTGTCAGGCGCTCCCGGTGGCGACTACCTCAGTCGCGAGATCGTGGACTGCGGGGGAGCACCCACTGCTACTGCGTTCATGGGTCTCACCTCCCTGCCGACGGATCACGATCGCCCAAACGGTAGCACGCCGGTGACCGCTACACCCTCATCCCTGATGAACAGCTTCGGTCGGCGGTCTCAGTAGGCGATGCTGATGTGGGCGCGGTGGTGCTTGGCGGTCTCGATCTCGTCGACGACCGCGGTGGCGAAGTCGTCACCGGAGAGGGCGGACTTGCCGTTCGCGTCGAAGAGCGCGACATCGTCGCCGACGCGGTAGCTGCCGACGCGCTTGCCGGGCACCTGGACACCGTATTCGGCGGCCGGGCTGACGTAGAGCCAGTCGAGGCCGGCGGGGGCGTCCTGCAGGTCGCTGAGCACGTCGTACATCTCGCTGGCCTCGGCGGCGAACTCGGCCGGAATCTCGCCGGAGTCGGTGAACCGGGGCGCGCCGGGAGCCGGCCGCAGGGTGCTGAATCCGCCGATGACGATGAACCGTGCGCCGGCGGCAGCGGCTCGCGAGCCGATCTCGGCATAGGCGTGTCGCACGGTTCCGGCGGTGTCGTTCCCGCGCGGCGAAAGGGCCACGACCACGACATCGGCACCGGAGACGAGATCACCGGCCTGCTCCCAGGTGCCCTGGACGTAGCGGACGCCCGACACCGGTTCGGCCGGAGCGTGCCGGCTCAGCGCGCTGACCTGGTGGCCGCGCGCGGCGGCCTCCCTGACGATCCGCGAGCCCGTGAAACCGGTGCCTCCGATGACGGTGATGGTGGACATGAGGTGGGTTCTCCCTTGATTCGTCGTGAGCGGACCTGCCAACATGGTTACCGTAGGAGACTAGGTCTTCGGTGGGAAGAAGGCACTTTGTGGTAACCAAGGAACCAGATCGATCCTCGCGGCTGCCGCGCGGGAATCCGTATCTCAAGGGCTGCCCCACCCGCCGGATCCTGGATCGCATCGGCGATCGGTGGACCGTTCTGGTGGTGGGCGCGATCGGCGACGACTGCCTGCGGTTCTCCGAGGTGCGCCGGCGGGTCGAGGGAATCTCACAGAAGATGTTGACCCAGACGCTGCGCGAGATGGAGCGCGACGGGCTGGTCGAGCGCACGGTCTATCCGGAGGTGCCGGTCCGTGTCGAGTACGCCCTCACCGAGGCCGGCCTGAGCCTCCGGGGTCCGCTGCGGGCCCTGGAGAAGTGGTCCATCGAGCATCTCACCGGTGTGCTGTCCGCCCAGGCCGGCTACGACGCGTCCCGCGAGACGGCCGCGGGCTGAGAACGACAAGCGGCGGGTGGACGGATTCCATCCACCCGCCGGGGGCAAGGGTTGTGATCAGTCGCTGATCACTCGGTGGGAGCGATCAGGCCGTAGTGACCGTCGTAGCGGCGGTACAGCAGGTGGCCGCGCTTGCTGTCGCGGTCGCTGAAGAACACGAACGGCAGCTCGGTCAGATTGAGCCGCTCGATGGCCTCGGGCAGGTCGAGTTGGGCCGCCGGCTGTTCGCTGAGGGTCAGCGAGACGGCGTGTGGGCCCAGCTTGGCCGGGTCGGTCGGCGTCATTTGCGCCAGGCGGTAGCCGGTCGGGCCGTTGCGGTACAGGACGCTGTCGCTGCCGGTGCCGATCTCCGTGAACAGATGGAAGTCGTAGTCCATCTGGTCCATCTCGTAGGCCGCCTCGTCAACGGTTTCCTCCGCCAGCGCGTAGGTCTTGTGGCGGATGACCTCGCGGTCGTCGGACGGCCGCGGGAAATAGCCCGGACGGTGCTCGGGTTCGGCGCTGTGTCGCCATTCGTGCGGCTCCGGGGTGGGAGTGCGGCCCCGAACGGCCTGCCAGTGCCGACCGAACCGGTCCAGCGCGCGACGCAGCCTGCCCTCCAGAAGGTCGACCGCCTCGCGCCCGGTCGCCGCCTGCACCTGAGCGCGGACCGGGTGTCCGTTGACGTCGAGATTGGCCTGCGCGGTGATCGGCCGGGCGACCGCCGGGTCCTCGTGGCGAACCAGCCGCACGCGCGCGTCCAGGACGGGCTCGGGTGCCTGGTGGATGACCTTGGCGATCTTCTTCTGGGCGTACTCGTCGATACCTGGCAGTGAACCGTGCAGGGTCACGCGGACGTCCTCGGGTGCGAGCTGTTGATCGTTGCGCATGGCTCAGCCTCCTTGCTTCGCCCTCCACTTCAGACCGACGACAGGCCTTCTGCCAGGGGCCCGGGGCAGTGCGGGGCAATGACCGAAGTCCCCTCCGCCGCATGTGACCGAGGTCCCACAAGCATGTGGCGTCGGCCCGTCGCAGCCAGTGTGCACCCGAGAGAACCTGGAGTTGCCGGGAAACCGGTGACCTGCCCGAAGCGGACATGGTTGGTGGCTTTCGAGCCCGCTTGACCCAACGTTCTAAGACGGGGAGTCCGCTCGGGCAGGCCGGCCTCCTGGGGTACGTGGACCGGCCCGCGTGCTCCGGGAGAGACCCGGGATCGGATGTTGCGATGACGGACACGAACCGGCGAGACTTCTACGAGGTTCTCGGTGTTCCGCGGAACGCCAGTCAGCAGGCCATCAAGAGGGCATACCGCCGGCTAGCGCTGAAATACCACCCCGACCGCAGCAAGGAACCCAACGCGGAACAGCGGTTCCGGGAGATCTCCGAGGCCTACGCGGTGCTGTCGGATCCCGACAGGCGAGCCGCCTACGACGCCCGGGGCTTCAGCGGGATCGCCGGATTCCCCGAGGAGGACCTGTTCGCGGGCATCGACCTGGATGACGTGTTCGGCGGTCTGTTCGGTGGGTTGTTCGGTGACCGAGGTCAGGGCGGTCCGTTCCGATCCCGTGGCGGGCGTGGCCAGCGCGGGTCGCCGGCCGGTGGGCAGGCCACCGGACCGAGACGACATCACCGTGCCGCTGGAGATTCCGCTGGACGTCGTGCTGACCGGCGGCAAGCGGCGGGTGACCATCCAGCAGCCGGGCACCTGCGAGGCGTGCGGCGGCTCCGGCGCCAAGCCCGGCACCAGCCCGCGGACCTGCCCGGCCTGCGGTGGCAGCGGGCAACGGATCCTCTCCCGTGGTCAGGGCAATGTCATGGTCCGGCAGATCCTCGGCTGCGCCGAATGCGGCGGCCGCGGCGTCATCATCGACGAGCCGTGTCCGGAATGCGCCGGTCACGGTGAGGTCCGGCGCCGGCACACGATCACCGTGGCCATCCCGGCCGGCATCGAGGAGGGCACCGCCCTGCGGCTGGCCGGACGCGGCATGCCGGCCCCGAACGGCGGGGTGCCCGGCGACGCCTACGTCGTGGTGCACAGCGCGCCGCACGCACGGCTCGTCCGGCGCGGCGCGGACCTGGAGTGCCGCGAGCAGGTGGACGTTGCCGACGCGGTGCTCGGCGCCACCCGCGTGATCCCCGGCGTGGACGGGGACGTGCCGGTGACCGTGCCGGCGGGAATCCAGCCGGGCACGGTGTTGCGGGTCGCGGGCCGGGGACTACCCCGGTTCGGCGAGTCCGGCCGGGGTGACCTGCGGGTGCTGGTGGACGTCCACATTCCCGAGCACATCAGCGAGCGGCAACGGCATCTCTACCAGCAGTTACGCAAGCCGCCGAAGGCCGGGAAACCGCCGAAATCCCAGCCGTCCTGACCGCGATCACGACACCGCGATCACGACACCGCGAGCCGCAGACCGCCATCCGGCTCGGGCGACACCCGCGCTCCGAACCGGCCGCTGAACCTGGTCAGTGTGTCGGCCAGCCAGGCGGACTCCGCCGTCGTGGTGCGGATCAGGCGCAGCCGCCGGGACCGCAGCGGCACCAGGCGTAGTCCGGTCAGCCGACCGGTGTCCGGATCGACCGACGGGAAGTACAGCAACCGCAGGTCGCCGCGGTACTCCTCGTATCCGGTGATGCCCTCGTAGTCGTTGATCAGGTCGCCGCAGCCGTAGAGGATCAGCCGATCGTGGTAGACGTCCAGCGGCCGCGGGTTGTGCGAGGAATGCCCGTGCACGATGTCCACACCGCCGTCGGCCAGGTGGTGGGCGAAGCGGATCTGCTGGCGGGGCACGTTGTAACCCCAGTTCGAGCCCCAGTGGACGGAGAACAACACCACGTCCCCGGGTCGCTTCAGCTCGGCGACCTCGGCGGTGATGGTTTCGGCCGTCGCGGCCGACAGATCGGGCAGCAGCCGCACGCCGGGCCCGTGCTCGGTGGCCGTCCACTGTGGTGGGACACCGCTGGACTCGTCGGCCGCCGCCAGCACGATGAGCCGGTGATCGGCGCCCAGCGGTATGACCACCGGCCGGCTGGCCGCGGTGGCGTCCTGGCCGGCGCCGGCGGTGGCGATACCGGCGCCGGTCAGGGCGTCGACCGTGTCCGTCAGGCCGGCCGGGCCGAAGTCCAGCACATGGTTGTTCGCCAGCACGCAGACATCCGGTCGGGCCACCCGCAGCACGGCGATGTTGTCCGGGCACATCCGGTAGTGGACTTCCTTGCCGGGCGCGAACCGGCCGTCGTGGGTGATCGCGGTTTCCAGGTTGATCACCCGGGCGTCCGGCTCGGCCGCGTCGATCGCCGCGAGCGCGTCACCCCAGGGCCAGGTCACCGGCAGTGGCGGACGGATCCGGCCATTCTGCGATCCGGCCGCCCGCACGTAGTAGCGGGCGTCGTCGACGTATCGCTCGATCAGCCGCGGATCGCCGGGATTGGGCAGTAGCTGGTCGATCCCGCGACCGAGCATGACGTCACCGGTCAACAGCAGAGTGCGAGTCCGCAGGGAGTCCCCCGCCATTGGGCGGATCTTAGGCCGGCCCGGCGGGCAGCGCGTAGAGCACTTGGTCCATTTCCAACCACCCCACGGGACTTTCCATCGACATCCGAATGGGGTAGGAGGACTCCCCCGAACAGCCGAGCCAGCCGACACGGACCGTGAATAGCGTCCTTGCCAGTCGATATTCACGACAAGCGACGAGGACACGACGATGACTCCGCCCCTCGTGCTCATGTATCACTCGGTGATTCCCTACGACCACGACCCGTACCTGGTGACCGTCAGTCCACTCAGGCTCGACCGGCAGTTCACCTGGCTGCGCAGGCAGGGCCTGCGCGGAGTGTCCATGCGGGAGCTTCTCGCGGCGCGCGATCGGGGCGCCGCACAGGGTCTCGTCGGCCTCACCTTCGACGACGGCTACGCCGATTTCGCCGACTATGTGCTGCCGGCACTGCGGCGGCACCGGTTCACCGCGACCGTGTTCGTGATCGCCGGCCGGCTGGGTGGCGGAAACGACTGGGACCCCGAGGGCCCGCGCAAGCCGCTGATGACCGCCGACCAGGTGCGGCAGGTCGCCGCCGAGGGCGTCGAGATCGGTTCGCACGGCATGTGGCACCGGTCGTTGCCGGGCCTGTCCTCGGACACCCTCGTGGCCGAGACGGCGAGCAGTCGCGCGGTGCTGCGGGATCTGTCCGGACAGAACGTGACCGGATTCTGTTACCCCTACGGCGATCTGTCCGCGCCGACCGTCGAGCGGGTGCGCGCCGCCGGTTACGACTACGGCTGCGCCATCTGGCGCTCCGCGCTCACCGGCCGGCTGGCGCTGCCGCGCACCTATGTCGGCGACGACGACACCGGCCCACGGCTGTGGGCGAAACGCCTGCGGCACTGGATCGTGTCGCGCTCCAGTGCCAACCCGGCCACGGCCAACCCGACCAGCCACGTGCCGGCCGGCAGCGTCCCAGCCCAGCGCCCAGTCCAGAACGTCCCCACCACCAGCGTCACCGGGAATCCCATGCCGCGCGAGACCGAGGAGTCGCACCCGTGACCACGAACCCAGAGCTGTCCCTGGCCGTCAACGGCCGGGAACGCCAGTTGCTCACCAAGCTGGTCATCGCCGACGGGCAGGGCAGCACGCCGGCAGGCACGCGGACCAACGCCGACGAACACACCACCGCGACGGCGGCCATCGTCGGTCTCGGCTATGTCGGCCTGCCGACCGCGCTCGCGCTGAACGCGAGCGGCTGCCGGACCGTCGGCGTGGACGTCAGCGCGAACCGGCTGCGGGCGATCCGTGCCGGTGAGGTCGACCTGATCGACGCCGACCGGGAGACCCTGGCCGCGGCGCTGGTGGCCGACACACTGCGACTCGGCGACGACCCGAGCGTGCTGCGGGACGCGGACGCGGTCATCATCTGCGTGCCCACCCCGGTCGACTCCGAGCATGTGCCGGAGCTGTCCGCGCTGCGCGCGGCCTGCGGCGCCGTCGTCGAGCACGCCCGGGTGGGTCAGACGATCATCCTCACGTCCACCACGTTCGTCGGCACCACCCGGCAGATGCTGGTCGAGCCGCTGCGCGCGCGGGGCCTGCGGGTCGGTGTCGACGTGTTCGTCGCGTTCAGCCCGGAGCGCATCGACCCGGGCAACCCCGACCACGTCCAGCACGACACCCCCCGTGTGGTGGGTGGCACCACGCCGGCCTGCGCCGACCGGGCGGCCGAGGTGGTCAGCCGGATGACCGATGTCGTCTACCTGGTCAGTTCCCCCGAGGCGGCCGAGGCCACCAAGCTGTACGAGAACATCTTCCGCGCGGTGACGCTGGCGCTGGCCAACGAGTTCGCCGACGTGTGCGGCACGCTCGACCTGGACCCGATCGAGGTCACGCTGGCCGCGAGCACCAAGCCGTACGGGTTCCTGGCCACGCTTCCCGGGCCCGGCGTGGGCGGCCACTGCATCCCCTGCGACCCGTACTACCTGCTGTGGCAGCTTGAGGGCCGGTCGACGTCCGGCGCGCCGCTGATTTCGGAGGCCATGCGCGCCATCGACCTGCGTCCCGGCCGGGTGGCCGAGCGTGCCGCCGAGGTGCTGGCCGAGACCGGCGGAACCCTGGCCGGCGCGCGGGTGCTGGTGCTGGGCGTCAGCTACAAGCCCGGTGTGCGGGACCTGCGGGAGTCCTCCGCGCTGCCGCTGATCGACCAACTGCTCGCCGCCGGCGCCGAGGTGTCCTATTTCGACCCGCTGATTCCGGAGATCCGGCTGCCCGGTGACCGGGTGATGCGTGGCCTGCCCTCGGCCCGCGCCGAGGACTGGGACCTGGTCATCGCGCACACGCTGCACCCCGGCATCGACTACTCCTGGGCCGCCGACTGCGTCCGGGTGCTCGACGCCACCTACCGGTTCGACGCCGCCCCGCACCGCGCCGTGGTGTGACCGGCGGTCGTCCAGAAGTCCATCCAGCGGTATCAGCCAACAGGCAGGGGCGGACGTGGCCAGGGATGTGCTCCGGCGGACGACGGCCGTGGACACCAGCACACCGGCCGTCGTGCTGAAGTTCGACCCGAACCCCATGCACCACGGTGGGTTGGGGGCGATCCGCAGCCTCGGCAGGCTCGGTGTGCCGGTCTACGGCGTGCACGAGCTTCGCCTGGCCCCCGCCGCCGCGTCGCGTTACCTGTACGGCCGGTGGTTCTGGCGGCCCGATCCGGACAACGCCGAGAAGGTGCTCACCGACCTGGCGTGGCTGGCGGACCGGATCGGCCGGCCGGCCGTGCTGGTGCCCACCGACGACGCCGGCTCGATCTTCCTGGCCGAGCACGGCACCCGGCTGCGGGACCGGTTCCTGTTTCCCGCACCGCCGGCCGAGCTGCCGCGCAGGCTCGCCGACAAGTTCGCGATGTTCCGGATGTGCCAACTGCTCGGCGTGCCCAGCCCGGAGACGGTCGTACCGTCCGATGAGGACGAGGCACGGTCGTTCGCGAACCGGGTGGGATTCCCGTTGGTGGCCAAGCTGGTCACGCCCTGGACCGGCACCGGCAAACGGTTGCACAGCACGTCCATCGTCCGTGACACCGGCCATCTGGACGACCTGCTGGCCGCCTGCGAGCGGGCCCATGCCGAGCTGATGTTGCAGGAGTTCATTCCCGGAGGGCCCGGCCAGGACTGGTTCTTCCACGGCTATCTCGGCCGGGACGGTCGCTGCCTGCCGGCTTTCACGGGCGTCAAGGAGCGGTCCTATCCGGCGCATGCCGGGCTGACCAGCATGGGTCGCTCCGCACCGAACGCCAGGCTGCGCGACGAGGTCGTCCGGATGCTGACCCGGTTGCGCTACCAGGGAATCGTCGACATCGACGTGCGGTTCGACGCCCGCGACGGCCAGTACAAGATGCTGGACGTCAACCCCCGGCTGGGCGCGCAGTTCCGGCTGTTCCGCGACACCGGCGGCATCGACGTGGTGCTCGCCCAGTACCTGGACCTGACCGGACAGCCGATCGCCGAGCACGACCAGGTCAGCGGCCGCGGTTTCGTGGTGGAGAACTACGACCCGATCGCCGCGTTCCGCTACTGGCGGGACGGTGAACTGTCGCTGCGCTGCTGGCTGGCGTCGCTGCGCGGCGGGCCGGAGCCGGCCTGGTTCGCGCACGACGACCCGCTGCCGTTCGCGTTGATGTGCCTGCGGATGGGCTGGCGGGCGATCAGTCGTCCGTTCGGCGGAGGCGGTTCGTACCTCGCCGAGGACCAGTCGTACTTCCTGCCCGGCCCGGCATCCCGCCGTGCCGCCGGCTGGATCAGACCATTCGGACGATCCGCACCACCCGAACCGCCGGGATCGGTGATGGATCCGCCCGATGACCCACCGATCGGCCCGACTCCCGGACCGATCGCGACCACGAGAGAAGGCGAGTTTCGTTGACCGACATCGTCGATGTGGCGATCGTGGGGGCCGGTCCTTACGGTCTCTCGCTCGCCGCGCATCTGAGGGCACGAGGCGTCAGCTTCCGCCAGTTCGGCCTGTCCATGAACCTGTGGCAGAGCGCGATGCCCGCCGGCATGTTCCTGAAATCGCAGGGCTTCGCGTCCAGCCTGTCCGACCCGCACCACACCCACACGCTCGCGGCGTTCTGCGCGGAGACCGGCCGGCCCTACGCCGACTACGGCCGTCCCGTGGAACTGGCCACCTTCATCGCGTACGGGCACTGGTTCCGCCGGGCCATGTCACCGGATCTGGAGGAGGTGCTGGTCACCGACGTCAGCCAGCGGGCCGACCACTACCTGCTGCGGCTGGCCGACGGTGACACCGCGCGTTCCCGCGCGGTGGTCGTCGCCGCCGGCGTCGAGCACTTCCCCACCGTGCCACGGGAACTGGCCGATCTGCCGGACAGCCGGTGCTCGCACAGCAGCGCGCACACCGACCTCGGGAGGTTCCGCGACCGTCAGGTCGTGGTGCTCGGCGCCGGGCAGTCCGCGCTCGAATCCGCCGCGCTGCTACACGAGCGGGGCGCCCAAGTGTGCCTGGTGGCACGCGAGGACCGGATCGGCTGGAACGGCGCGCCACTGCCGCCGGACCGCCCGCTGCTGCGCCGGTTGCGTGAGCCGGAGGCCGGGCTCGGCTCCGGCTGGGGAACCTGGTTCTACTCCAACCATCCCGAGCTGTTCCGCCGGCTTCCCCAGTCCACCAGGGTTTACCGGGCGCGGACCGCGCTCGGACCGGCCGGCGCGTTCTGGCTGCGCGAGCGGGTCGAGGGCCGATTCCCGATCCTCCTCGGCCGCGGGCTGGACTGGGCCAAGGACACCGGCGACGGCGTGCGGCTCGGCCTGCGCAACCGCTACGGCGAACTCACCGAGGTGGCCGCCGATCATGTCATCGCGGCCACCGGGTACCGCTCCGACATTAACCGGCTGACCTTCCTGCCGGCCGAGCTGCGGGCCCGGCTGCGCACCGTCGAGGGCACCCCGGCGGTCGGCGCCGACTACCAGTCGTCGGTGCCCGGGCTGTTCTTCGTCGGCCCGGCCGTGGCGCCGACGTTCGGACCGGTGATGCGGTTCGTCTACGGCGCCGACTTCGCGGCGCGCACGGTGTCCGGCGCGGTCTCCGCGACCCGATCCGCAGCACGGTCTACGGCACGGTCCGGGGCGAGACCGAGCGGTGGCGGGAGACGATGAACGCGCCCGTCACCGTTGCCAGACCGACACCGGAAACCGAGCCCACGCTCAGGCTGGCCGCGGTCGCCCCGGCCGGGCCGGCACCGCTGGTTCCGTCCCGGCGCAGCGGAATCGGCCCGTTCGGTCGGCTGGTCAAGCGGGCCTTCGACCTGGTGGCGGCGGCCGCGCTGCTGCTGGCGTGCGGGCCGCTGCTGCTCTGCCTGATGCTCGCGATCAGGCTCCGGTACGGCGGTCCGGTGCTGTTCCGGCAGCTCCGGGTGACCGGCCCGGACCGGCTGGCGACCATCGTGAAGCTCCGCACCCTGCCGACACACTCCGATTCGGACACTCGCTGGGTGGTACCGCTGCCGGAGCCCGGGCTGGCCACCTGGTTGCGGCACAGCCATCTCGACGAGCTGCCGCAACTGGTGAACGTGCTACGCGGTGACCTGTCGATGGTGGGCCCACGCCCGGAACGGCCGTACTTCGCCGCGCGCTTCGCCGGCCGTATCCCCGGATACGCGGACCGGCACCGGGTCAAGGCCGGCATCACCGGCTGGGCACAGGTGCACGGCCTGCACGGCGACACGTCCATCGCCGATCGGGTCCGCCTCGACAACCAGTACATCGAGCACTGGTCGCTGCGGCTGGACCTGGTGATCCTCATCCGAACCCTGACATCCGCCGTGACATTCGGACTGACATCTCGACCGACATCCGCCGCGCGGCGTCGAGGAGGTTCCCCGTGCGAGTCCTGCATGTGATCACCGGTCTGGGGGTTGGTGGCGCCGAACTCCAGTTGCGCGCGCTGCTCCAACACACCAGACATGACGCCGAGGTCGTCACGCTCTACAACGCCGGCCCGGTCGCCGACATGATCCGCGCCGACGGGATCAGCGTCCGCGACCTGGGCATGACCAGCAACACCCAACTGTCCGCGGTGTTCGCGCTGCGCCGGATGATCCGGGCCGGCCGGTTCGACGTGGTGCACGCGCACCTGTACCGGTCGCAGGTCTACGGCCGGCTCGCCGCCTGGCTGGCCGGCACCCCGGTGGTGGTCAGCACCGAGCACTCCATCGGCGACACGCATCTGGAGCGGCGCCGGATGACGCGTGGGGTGCAGGCCCTCTACCTGGCCACCGGGCTGGTGTCGCAGGCGACCATCGCGGTCTCCGAGACCGTGCGGGAGCGGCTGGCCAACTGGGGTGTGCCGGCCCGCAAGCTGGTCCTGATCCCCAATGGGGTCGACTTCAGCCGGGTGGCGTTCGATCCGGCCGCCCGGCAGCGGACCAGGCACGAGCTCGGCATCGACGCGGACGAGCGGGTGATCGGCGTGCTCGGCCGGCTGGACCCGAACAAGCGGTTCGACCTGGTCATCCGGGCCGCCCGGCCGCTGCTGGACGCGCGCACCCGGCTGCTGATCGTCGGGGACGGCTCCGAGCGGCGGCGCTGGGAGGCCGTGGCCGCCGGGGAGGGCGTGGCGGACCGGGTGATCTTCGCCGGGGAGCGGCACGACGTCGCCGCCTTCCTGTCCACAATGGATCTTTTCGTGGCGTCCTCGGCACAGGAGGCGTTCGGCCTGTCGGTGTTGGAGGCGCTGGCCAACGGCCTGCCGGTGCTCTACACGACCTGCCCGGCGATGGAGGGCGTCGACACCGACCGGGCGCGCCTGGTGCCCGGCACGGTCGAGGACATGCGCGCGGCGCTGGCCCACGATCTCGGCGAGATCGACGCCGGCCGGTGGGAGCGTGTCGAGGTGTCGGCGGTGCGGCAGCGGTACGGCATCGAGTCGGTCGCCGACCAGGTCGACGGGCTCTACGAGCGGCTGATCGCCAGGCGGCGGCCGGGCCGGCACGCGGCGACACGCCCGAGAACCCCCACGTCAGCGAGTCAGGAAACAGCAACCGAAACGGCCGGCACGCCGGTCATCAGCACGGCTGGAGGACGGCAATGAAGGTGTTGGTCACCGGCGCGGCCGGGTTCATCGGTTCACATCTGGTCGACGCCCTGCTCGGCGCGGGGCACAAGGTCGTCGGTCTGGACGACCTGAGCACCGGCCGGCTGTCGAACCTCTCGGAGGCCCTGCACCGCAGGCATTTCCGGCTCGTCGAAGGCTCCATACTGGACGGTGATCTGGTGGACGAGCTGACCACCGGCACGGACGTCGTCTTCCACATGGCGGCCGCCGTGGGGGCGTTCGTGATCCGGGACCGCACCCTGGAGAGCCTGCGCACCAACATCCACGGCACCGAGAACGTGGTGCACGCGGCCTCCCAGCATGACGCCCGGCTGCTGGTCGCGTCCACCAGCGAGATCTACGGCAAGAACAGCAGGATCGGACTGCGCGAGGACGACGACCGGGTGATCGGCTCGCCGCTGAAGTCCCGGTGGTCGTATTCGGAGGCTAAGGCCATCGACGAGAGCCTGGTCGACGCCTATGTCCGGGAACGCGGCCTGCACGCGGTGATCGTGCGGCTGTTCAACACGGTCGGCCCGCGGCAGACCGGCCGCTACGGCATGGTCATCCCCCGATTCGTGCGCCAGGCGCTGGCCGGCGAGCCGCTGACGGTGTTCGGCACCGGTGAGCAGATCCGCTGCTTCTGCCATGTCTGGGACGTGGTGCCCGCGCTGATGGCGCTGGCGCGGTCGGCTCCGGCCGAGGGCCGCGCGGTGAACGTGGGCAGTTCCGAGCAGGTGTCCATCGAGCAGTTGGCCCGGCGGGTCATCGAGCTCACCGGTTCGTCCAGCGGGATCGTTCGGATGTCCTATCAGGAGGTCTACGGCTCCGGCTACGAGGACATGCAGCGCCGGGTGCCGGACGCCTCGCTGGCCAGGGAACTGGTCGGCTTCCTGCCCCGCCGCAGCCTCACCGACATCATCAACTCGGTGGTCGAGGAACAGCGCGCTGCCCGGCCCGTGCCGGCGGGCACGCCCGCC
>DASVLX010000208.1:0-31933 GCA_036384655.1 Pseudonocardiaceae bacterium | reverse complement strand
GCCGAGGAGCACGACCTGGCCGCCGCGACCCGCGTCATCGGCGTGGGCCGCGGGCTGCGCGGCAAGGAGGACCTCGGCCTCGTCGGCGCTCTCGCCCGCGCACTGGGCGCCGAGGTGGCCTGCAGCCGGCCGGTCGCCGAGGACCGGGGCTGGCTGCCCAGGGACCGCTACCTCGGCGTCTCGGGACGGCGGATCGCGCCCCGCCTCTACCTGGCGCTGGGGATATCCGGGCAGCTGCAGCACATGATCGGTGTGCGGGACGCGACCACGATCGTGGCCGTCAACACGGATCCCGCGGCACCGGTCATCGAGCAGTCCGACTTCTCGGTCGTCGGTGACCTGTATGCCGTGGTGCCGGCCCTCATCGACCAACTGACCCGCCCATGACACACCGAAACCCATACCGAAACCGACGAGCCGGCCCGAGCCGGAAGGATCACGGCGCCGGCGGCGACCAGTGGTCCTGGAGCACCGTGACGACCTCACCCACCAGGTCGTCGTCGGTGGCGGTCCGCCACGCCGCCCCAACCGAGAACTTGAAGCCCTTGTCGGTCAGCGGCACGATCCGAAAGGCCGGATCCGCATAGATCCGGGCGTAACCGCCGGTGTCGGGATGGACCGACAGCGCCAGCCCACCGTTTTGCCGGATGTGCGCGGCGAGCTTGACGTGGTCGAACTCCGGCAGCTCGACCAGGTCGCGAACACCGCGGGCCTGCAGATTCGAAATCATCGCGGCCATCGCCACCGGCTCCACGCGGGTGGAGTTCAGGAACATCGTGCGCCCGGAGAGCTCGGACAGCCTCAGCTGGTCACGGTCGGCGAGCGGATCATCCTGGCGCATCACCACGTAGACCGCGTACTGGGCGAGAACCATGGTCGACAGCTGTGGTTGACCGAGCGGAAGCTGCACCAGCGCGAGATCCAGATCACCGTCGTCCAGCGACGGCAACAGGGTGGAGGTGGGCGCGGTTTCGACCTCGACCCTGTTGCCCGACAGCGCCCGCTCGACCAACTCCACGAAGGAATCGATGACCGCCAACGGGCACAGGGTCGTCACCCCCAGCCGCACCGGGCGCGGCTGGTCCGCGGCGGCGACCTCTCGCGCATGCGCCTTGAGCCGGTCCGCGTCGTTCACGATGCGACGCGCCCGGGAGACCAGCTCCCGACCCAGCGGGGTCAACTCGACGTGGTGGTATCCACGGACGAACAGCACACCCCCGAGCTCGTGTTCGAGCTCCCGGATCGCCCGGCTGACAGGCGACGGAGTCAGGTGCAGCCGCTCGGAGGCGCGGCCGAAGTTCAGCTCCTCCGCGACAGCCACGAAGCAACGTAGGTGATGTAGCTCCACAGCCCGCATCGTAGGACGTGCGCCCGGTCGTACATTGCTATTCCCGGCACGTACGACTGCGCCAGAAAGCGATGGTCAAGAGCTCCGGGACCTCGCAATACTCAAGGCGTCGTGGGCCGGAGAGCGCCCGGCGCGCGACAACCCCACCAACTGCCCGACAGCACGACGGACCTCATCCGCCCACCCGGATCCGAGGGACGCCGATCGGTGGTCCGCCGGTGCGCCGGGCTCGTGGCTCGGTCTCGCCCTGTTCGGCGCCGCGGTGGTCCTGCCGGTCGGCGCGTGGGTCGCGGCACATCCGGTCGTCATCCGTTTTGTGGCGGCTCTTGCGGGCAAGGTCACACGCCAATCATCAGAGGAGAGGGCGAGGAGGAGCGCAGTGCCGTTCTACGACAAGGAGCACGAGATGTTCCGCGGGTCCGTGCACGAATACGTCCAGCGATGGGTGGTGCCTTCATACGACCAGTGGGAGGCCGAGCGGCTCATCGACCGGTCGATCTGGGCCCCCGCCGCGGAGCTCGGGCTGTTCGGGCTCGACATCCCCGCCCGATTCGGCGGCATAGACGTACATGACTACCGATTCCCGATGATCGTCGCCGAGGAACTCAGCGCGGTCGGCGCGGCTTCGCTGGTCACGACGTTCGCCGGACAGGACAACGTGGTGCGGTACCTCATCGACCTGGGCACCGAGGAGCAGCGGCGGCGCTGGCTGCCCGGCATGGCCGCCGGCAAGGTCATCGGGGCGATCGCCATGACGGAGCCCGGCGCGGGCTCCGACCTGCGGGCGATCCGTACGCGAGCGGTCAGGGAAGGCGACGACTGGGTGCTCAACGGCCAGAAGACGTTCATTACCAGTGGTATCCAGGCCGACCTCGTCGTCGTCGCGGCGCGCACGGATCCCACGGCGGGCGCCAAGGGCCTGACACTCTTCGTCGTGGAAGGCGACGCGGCGGGTTTCGGACACGACCGGAGGTTGGCCAAGCTCGGCCTGCACGCTCAGGACACGGCCGAGATGTTCTTCACCGACGTCCGGGTACCGGCCGCTCAGGTGTTGGGCGAGGTCGGCCAGGGGTTCGGGTACCTCATGTGGCAGCTTCCCCGGGAGCGTTTCGCGATCGCGATCGGTGCGTTGGCCGGTGCCGAGGCCGCCCTGACATGGACACAGGACTATGTGTTCGGGCGGCAGGCCTTCGGTCGGCGGGTTGGCGACTTCCAGAACACCCGGTTCGTCCTCGCCGAGATAGCGACGGAGATCGACGTAACGCGCTCGTACCTGCGGGAGTGCGCGTACAAGGTCAACGAGGGGACGCTGACGGCCGTCGAGGCGGCGAAGGCCAAGTGGTGGGCGAGCGAGCTGGAGGTCCGCGCCGTGTCCCGGCTGCTCCAGCTCTTCGGCGGCTACGGATACGTCGAGGAGTACCCGATCGCCCGGGCGTACCGAGATTCGCGGGTGCAGACGATTTACGGTGGCACGACCGAGATCATGAAGGAGATCATTGGCCGGGACATCGCCTCCCGGTACCGCTGATCGGCGGCCCGAGACGCCCTCCGCGTGACCCTGCCGGGTTCGCGCGGAGGGCGTCTCGGTGCTGGACGGTCTCCGATGATCGTGACCGGTGCCGGTGATTCTCTTGGATCGCGGTATCCGGTCCGAATACGCGAAGCCGCAAAAACTCCATCCGCCAGTGGACCATGCCGAACCCAGCAATGGTCACAACTCGCGGATCGTACTCTCCGCTCTGTCCCGGATACGGGCGGTCGCGGACGACCTACCTCGTCGCCGGAGTTCCCGGCCGACCTGTTGGTATCTTTCTCCGTCCTCCCAGAAATGAGCCCAGCTCGAATGAAGCCCAGCCGTCCCCGCGAATGCTCTGGACGTATTCGGGGGACGGCATGGGACTTCCGTTCCGTTGTGCGACTGATAGTGAAAGGCGTCGCGTGTCGGGCGCTCTCCAACTCGCGACGAGTCGAGTATTGCGGCACTGCCGCGGGTTTGACCATCGCGTTATACGGCAGCCGTACATGCCAGGACGCGCAATGTACCGAGGCGCGGCCCTCTGGGCGGTCGCTTCCGCGCGCTCCAACCCCGATGTGCAGGCACGCTGCTGGGTCGACGGCCTGTGACGAGGCCGAAAGTGGGCCGGAGGACCTTGTGGCCTGGGACCTTCGGCCTGAGAGAGCAGTGTCGAAGGACAGTGTTGGGGGTTGGTGGGGCCGGCTACGAATGGTCTCGCTGTCTGCAGCGCTCCGGACAGCCCGCCCC
Source organism: Pseudonocardiaceae bacterium (assembly GCA_036384655.1). Taxonomy (GTDB): domain Bacteria; phylum Actinomycetota; class Actinomycetes; order Mycobacteriales; family Pseudonocardiaceae; genus DASVLX01. The sequence continues at coordinate 28,322 of DASVLX010000208.1, read as the reverse complement.
GTTTCCTATCGGGTGCGGGTTTGGGTCTTCCAGCTGATCGATACGGTCGTCCGGGCCGGCAGACGGTTCACGTCGTCTCCGTGGCCTGCGCGCGACCGCCCGCCAAGGAGATGTCGACGTGAGCGTTTATCAGAAGAGCTACCACCTTCCGGAGTTCGACTACTCGAGCTACCAGAAGATTTCTGTCGAGCGGTGGAAGTCTGGGCCGATCTACATTTGCACGTTCAACGACCCGGAAAACCTCAACGCTATGTCGTACCTGCAGATGAGTGAGTTCAACGACTTCCTGAAGCGGGTTCGCTACGACCACGAGTGCCGCGTCATCATCCTCACCGGCGCCGGGCGGTCGTTCTGCGCGGGGTTCAATCTCAACGACCTCACTCTCGACCCACCGGACGACATGGGCCGCGTCCAGCGCGACTTCTATCTGATGCAGCGCATGTGCTCGGACCAGATCATCAACATGCGCGCGTGTGAGCAACCCATCATCGGTGCCCTCAAGGGATACGCGGTCGGCGGCGGAATGTCGCTGTCGTGCGCGTGCGATCTCCGCATCCTCGGTGAGTCGTACAAGATGAACGCCGGATACCTGGCCATCGGGTACTCGGGTACCGACATGGGCGGCTCGTACTACCTGCCGAAGATCGTCGGATACGCCCGGGCGGCGGAGATCATGATGACCGCCCGCCGGTTCACGGCCGAGCAACTGGGCCAGTGGGGCTTCGCGAACAAGGTCGTGCCCGACGAGGAGGTCCTGCCGGCCGCCCTCGAGCTGGCCGAGGAGATCGTCACCCACACCTCGCCGTTCGGTCTGCGCCTGACCAAGGAATGCCTGCAGGCGTCCATGGACGGCAGCAGCTTCGACGCCCAGGTCAAGCTGGAGAACCGCAACCAGGTCCTCGCCGCCAACACACAGGACGGCCTCGACGGCGTGCTCCACATGCGCGACCGCAAGTCCGCCAGCCGCAAGCCCCTGGTCTTCGCCAACAAGTAGCGCCAACACGTAGTCCGCGGCTCACCCCCCCGAGGTTCCTCGGTGCCGGCGTCAACGGCGTGCTGGCGTCAACACCGTATTTGCGTCAACACCGTATTTGCGTCAACACCGTGCCGGCGTCGGCACCGTCCTCAGTGCTGGCGTCGGCACCGCCGGGGACATCACCCATGAGATAGCCGCGTCGGGTCCGTGTGCCCGCAGGAAGGATTCCACATGCCTCTTTATCCACATGTATTTACGCCGGTGATGTTCGGCGGGCTCCGGATCAAGAACCGCCTTGGCTTTCTGCCCATGACGGCCGGACTTGCCGACGACTACGAGATCACCGACGCTCTCGTCGACTTCTACGGTCAGCGTGCCCGCGGTGGCGCCGGCCTGACGGCGATCGGTTCGGCCTACGTCTGCGACCTGAAGGGGACCCAGCCGGCCTACCTGAGCGCGCGCCGGGCGGTCGGGATATGGGGTGACGCGCAGATCCCGGCGTGGCGCAAGGTCGCCGACGCGATCCGTGCCGGCGGCTCGACCTCGTGCGTGCAGCTCCAGGTCTGCTACGAGTGGCGACCTGACGCGAGCTACCCGCTGGAGGCCGTGGGTCCGTCGGAGGGCCCCGGAGGTCCGTTCGTCGACCATCTGCGCGAGCTGACGCGAGACGAGATCCACCTGATGGTGTCGCAGTACGGGGACGCCGCCGTGCGGGCCAGGGATGCCGGCATCGACCTCGTCGAAGTGCACGCCGGCATCGGGTACATGGTGTCGCGCTTCATCTCGTCCTTCTCCAACCGGCGCACCGACGAGTACGGCGGCTCGCCGGAGAAAAGGGCGCGTCTGCTCTGCGACATCATCGATGACATCCACCACAAGGCGGGTGACGACTACCCGGTCATGGTCCGGATCTCGGCCGACGACTTCATGCCCGGCGGCAACCGGATCGAGGACACCAAGAGAATCATCCCCGTTGTCGAGCGCCACGACGTCGTGGCGTGGAGCATCCAGGTCGGCTTCCACGAGGCACCAAGGCCGCTGGTGAACCAGTTCGTGCCGGATGCGGCGTTCGTCGACCTCGCCACGCAGTGCAAGCAGGTCACCAAACTGCCGGTGATGGCGTCCTACCGGATCAACTCGATCCAACGGTGCGAGGAGATCCTGGCGAAGGGCCGGGCGGACATGGTCGGCATGGCCCGCCAGCTCATCGCGGACCCCGAGTTCCCACACAAGGCCGAGACCGGCCACGCCGAGCAGATCCGGCGGTGCATCGTGTGTAGCCGGTGCCTGGACAACAGCCTCCTCGGCAAGGCCGTCTGGTGCAGCGTGAACGCCCAGGTCGCCAACCACGATCTGGGTCCGATCACGCCGCTTGGTGCCGCCGACCGTAAGCACGTGGTCGTCATCGGTGCCGGCCCGGGCGGGATGGAGGCGGCGCGGATCGCCTGTCTGCGCGGCCACCGGGTCACGCTCCTGGAGCGGACCGGCAGGTTGGGCGGGCTGCTGAACATGGCCCAGGTGCTGAACGAGCACATGCGTCCGCTCGTCTCGTGGTACCGCCGGGAGATCACCCGGCTGCCGATCGAGGTGCGGTTGCGGACTGCGGCGACCGTCGACCTGCTGCGTGAGCTGCGGCCCGACGAGATCATCGTGTCTCCCGGCGGCGACGTGCTCATGCCCGAGAACGTGTCGGGCCTGCGGCGCCGGAACGTCATCTCGAGCGCGGACCTGAAGAAGCTCGTGGAGGGTCACACGCCGAAGGGGCGCGGCCTGATCTGGCGCCTCGCCGGTATCGGGCTCCGAATAGTGAAGGCCGACCCGCGCGTCATGCGGTGGGGCCTCGGTACCGGCCTGATGATCAAGAAGCGTGTCGCGGTGATCGGTGGCGGCTTCGCGGGCTGCGAGGTCGCGATGTCGATCACGCCCGGGCGCGAGGTCACGGTGATCGAGGAGGCGCCGAAGCTCGGCAACGGCATCGGCATCATCGACCGCAGACCGGAGCTGAAGATCCTCGAGCAGGGCGGCGTGCGGCTCATGCCGGGCACCAGGCTCCTGGAGGTGACCGACTCCGGCGTCCGGGTGCGGCACCTCGACAGCGGCGACGAGGAGGTCATCCCGGTCGACACCGTGGTCCTCGCGCTCGGGGTCGGTACGAACGACGCCCTGTATCGCGAGTTGTCGCAACAGTTCCCCAATGTCCACCTGATCGGGGATGCCACCACACCGCGGGGAAAGGTCAAGCGAACTCTCGAAGCGGTGTCGGAGGGATATCGCGCGGCCATGACCGTCTGACCGCGTCCCAGTTTCAACTGGAACTCATCATCATCAATCGAATAAGGAGAAGTCGTGGAATTCACCCTCACCGAGGAGCAACGGCTCCTGAAGCAGGGAATCGCCGAGTGGTGCCGGAAGACCATGCCTGAGGAAAAGATCCAGGAGTGGTACCGGAATCGGGGGATCGACCCCGCCGTCGCCAAGTCGTGGGTGGACTCGGGATACGGAATGCTCGGCATCCCGGAGGAATACGGCGGCACGCCGTGCGACAAGCTGACGCTGTGCCTCGCCATCGAGGAGCTGTGCCACGCCGGCGGCAACATCCCGATGGCGCCCAACGCGCTGCTCAACTTCAACATCCTCGAATTCGGGAACAAAGAGCAGATCGCGGACGCGATGGAGTACTACCGGCGGGTCGGCACCCCGAAGCAGTCGCACGCGATCTCCGAGCCCAATGCCGGTTCGGACAACCGCAACATGACCACGACGACGACCGAGGACTCGTCCGGCAGGATCCATCTGAACGGCACCAAGACGTGGTGCACCAACGGTGAGTGGTTCCCGGGCTTCATCGTCGCCGCGAAGGAGGAGGACCCCTCGCGGGACAACAAGATCATGTCGTTGTGGGTTGTCGACAAGGACACGCCGGGCATCAGCGTCGAGAAGCTGAACAAGATCGGTATGCAGATCGCGCCGTTCAGCATGGTGCACTTCGACGACGTCGTCATCGACAAGAGCCAGGCCCTCGGTGAGCGTGGCAAGGGCTTCTACAACCTGATGAAGAACTTCGAATTCGAACGCTGCGTGCTCATCGCCGAACTGCTCGGCGAGGCGCAGGCGGCCATGGACGACGCCGTGGCCTGGGTCGCCGAGCGCGAGGCATTCGCGCAGGGGATCAAGAACTTCCAGCTCGTCCAGGAACACATCACGGACATGCAGATCAAGCTGACGAACTCGCGGAACTTCCTGTACCGGACGTGCTGGAAGATGGACAACGGAATTCCGGTGAACAACGACGCCGCGATGCTCAAGCGCTACGCGGCACCGGCGCTCACGGAGGTGTGCAGCTCCGCCATCGAACTCTTCGGCGGACTCGGCTTCACGGACAAGACACGGGTCGGCCGGCTGTGGATGGACTGCCGGGGAATGCAAATCGGCGGTGGCACGGTCGAGATCATGGTCCACATCGCCGGTCGCGGGCTCATCAAGGAGTACGCGAAGAACGGCTTCTACTACTGACGGACGGCGGGGAGGTGGCCGGCATCGCGCCGTCGGCCACCCCCCGGCTTCAGAAATTCAAAACAGCTTACCTGGATCGAGAGGAAACCCGACATGTCCGTTTACGACAAACTGAACGGATACGGCCCGCTGGCCGGCATCAAGATCGTCGAACTCTGCGTCCACGTCGCCGGACCGGCGACGCTCCGGCTCCTTGCCGAGATGGGGGCGGAAGTCATCAAGGTGGAGCCGCCCGAAGGAGACGGCGAGCGCACGCAGGGGATCGGATTCGGTGCGGAGAAGACCGACACCGAAGACCCGACCATGGATCTGTGCAACACCGACAAGAACTGGCTGTGCGTCAACCTGAAGAACCCCGACGGAATTAAGTTCTTCAAGGAGATCCTGGCCACCGCCGATGTGTTCGTGAACAGCACGCGCAGCGCCGCCCTGGCTCGGCTGGGTCTCGACTACGAGACATTGAGCCGCGAATTCCCACGGCTGATCTGGGTGCAGAACCGCGGCTACGGAGAATTCGGGGACGAGCGCGACACGGCCGGGTTCGACGCGACCTGCTGGGCGGCTCGGGGCGGTGTGGCCGCGTCCTTTCCCGAGGCGGGTTCTCAGCCGGCGATCCCACCACAGGCGTTCGGGGACTACAACCACTGCTTCATCGTCGCGGCCGGCGTATTGGCGGCGCTGTTCAACCGGACCCGTACCGGCAAGGGTGAGAAGGTCACCGCGAATCTGTACCACACCGCGATCTGGGGCGGAAACATCGGCGTCATGGCGACCCAGTTCGGCGCCACCTACCCGAAGTCGCGTAAGGCCGTCCCGAACCCGTTCAACAACACCTACCAAACTTCCGACGACGAGTGGTTGATCCTCTGCATGCCGGAGTACGACAAGTACTTCCCGCTGATGGCCAAGCTGCTCGGGCTCGAAGCGCACCTGGACGACCCCGACATCCTCAGCCTGCCGGCCCTCAAGGCGAGCAAGAAAGCCCCCTACGTCATCAGCCTGCTGGAAGAGGCGTTCGCCAGGAAGACGCTCGACGAGTGGAGCCCGATCCTGCGCGAGCACAGCGTGCCCCACCAGAAGCTCTTCCACTACCAGGACATCGTCGCCGACAAAGAGGCGTACGACAACGACGCTCTGCGGGTCGTGGAGTACGAGGCCTTCGGAGAGAGGGCGCTGCCCACCTCGCCTGTGCGCTTCGACAGCTACGGCGACCCGCCGATCATCCTGTCGAAACCACTCGGATACCACACCCGCGAATACCTGGAGAAGTTCGGGTACACGGCGGCCGAGATCGACAAACTCGAGGCGGAGGGCGCGGTGAAGTGCTGGCACGGCGAGGACGTTCCGGACCGCGTGTTCGTCTCCCGCAGGCAGGCCACCGGTCACGCCACAACATGGACGACATCGTGAGAACCCCGAAAACGAACACGGAGCGAACCTCGAGGAACGCTCCTCAAAGGAGCCGAAGGTGAGCACGACAAACAGACCGGCCGTCACCGACGTCCCGGTCGTCAAGGAGAAGATGAGTCGCAGGCACGTGCTCGTTATCGTGACTGGCATCATGATTACGTTCGGGTGCTCGGCGCTGGTATTTTCCACCTGGGGCCTCTTCCAGCCCGTGGTTTCGGACGCGTTGGGCATCCCGACGACGCGATTCGCCCTCTATATCACCATCCTGTATCTGACGATGACCGCCTGCTCGCCGTTCGCCGGGAAGATTCTGCAGACGGCGGACGTTCGGATCGTGCTCACGATCGCCGCGTGTCTGGTGTCCGCGGGCTTCTGCGTCATGAGCTTCGCCCACGCCATCTGGGTGTTCTATGTCGCCGGCGTGCTACTCGGCATCGGCGAGATCTTCATCCTCTGGCTCGCCGTGCCCACGCTGATCAACAACTGGTTCGCCGAGCGGGCCGGATTCTTCATCGGCATCTGCATGGCGTTCACCGGTGTCGGCGGCGCCGTGTGGGCGGCCGTGTTCACGGCGCTGAACTCTGGCGGCACCGACTTCCACACGATCTACCGCATCTGGGCGGTGATCGCGCTCGTCACGTCCGTGCCATTCACACTGTTCTGCGTACGGAGACGGCCGGAGGACGTTGGGCTCGTCGCGTACGGCGCCCGGACCGCGCGGGGAGCGGTCGTGGAACCCGCCCGGGGCGTGTCGGTCTCCTCGGTCATGCGCAGCCCGATCTTCTACTCGCTGTGCCTGTTCGCGTGCGTTATCAACATCGTCAACCTGATCTCGATGCAGTTCCCCACGTACACCAAACAGCTCACTGACGTGGGGTTCGATGTCGTGGTGGTCGGCGGTGTGATGACGACCGTCATGATGGTCGGTCAGGCCCTCGGCAAGATCGTGCTCGGCACGGTGGCCGACCGTACATCGCGGGGCGCGCTCATATTCGCGTTCATCGCCGGCTCATTCGGCGTCCTGCTGTGCTGGCTTGGGTTCCGTACGTCGCTCGTCCTCTACAGTGGCGCGTTCGTGTTCGGATTCTTCTACGCCACCGCGGTCGTCCTGGTCCCCGTGATGACGCGGGATCTTTTCGGTCGCCGTGAGTACCCGCTGATCTACTCACGGGTGAGCACGGCGTTCAACCTCGTTGGTGCGTTCGCATCCATGATCTGGGCGTGGATCGGTTCGTCGTACGGTTTCTCCACACTGTTCCTCGTCGGCCTCGCGATGATCGTGGTCGTGTTCGTACTCGGGCTCGTCAGCCTGCAGGGAACCAAACGACTCCGGGATCAGTGGACCTGACGGAGTAGACGTGGCCGAATGCGAAGGGTGGTAGAGCGATGATCACCTCGAATGTGGACCCCGGGCGTGCCACGGTGTACAGACGCGCGGGTTTCTGGGGCGATGCCGGTCTGCACGACTACTGGCACCTCGCCGTCCTGGCCAGTCCGGACAAGGAAGCGGTCGTGGATTCGCGCGGTTCGCGGTTCACCTACGCGCAGATCGACGACCTCGGCTCGCGAGTCGCCGGATTCCTCCACGACGCCGGGGTGCGGGCCGGCGATGTCGTGTCGGTGCAACTCCCGAACTGGGCGGAGTTCGTGCTCGTCAACGTCGCATGCCTGAAGCTTGGCGCGGCGGTGAATCCGGTCGTGCCCCAGGACCGGTACCGCGAGCTGCGCTATCGGCTGACCAGATGTGCCAGCGCGGCGCTGGTCATGCCGACCCAGTTCCGGCACACCGACTTCCATGCGCTGGCCGACCAGATCACTGAGGACTGCCCCGACCTGCGAGCCCTGCTCATGGTGGAGAACGGAGGTGTGCCGGCCGCCGGACACACGTCGTTCGACGTCGCCATCCGGCACGCACCGCTGCCGGCTTCCGAGCAGACGCCGGCGCACGGCACGGACGTGGCCTCCGTGCTGTTCACATCCGGCAGCGAGGCCGACCCGAAAGGAGTGATGCTCACCCACGACAACGTCCTGGCATCCGAGCGTGCGTTCGCCCATGACCTCGGAATCGGGTTCCCCGACCGCGTGTTCATGCCCGCGCCACTGGCGCACGCGACCGGCTACCTGCACGGCGTGACGATGTCCTTCCTCGTCGGCGGCACACTGCTGCTGCTCGACGTGTTCACCGGGCCCGCGGCGGTCGGCATGGCGAACGCCGAGCGGGCGACCTACGGCTCGGGCTCGCCGACGATCATCCGCGAGATGTTCGATGTCGCGGAGCGGTGCGAACCGCTGCACGCCGGGCTGCGTGTGCTGTGCTGCCACGGCGCACCGGTGCCGAGGGAGCTGGCCGAGCGTGGCGCCTCGCTCGGTGTCCGGGTCATCTCGGTCTATGGCTCGACCGAGAGCGCACCGCACACGCTGAGCCGGCCCGACGACCCGATCGACTGCGTCATCAACACCGACGGCAGGCCCAATACCGGGACATCGATCAAGATCGTCGACCCTCGGACGCGTGTTGAGCTGCCGATCGGCCAGGAGGGCGAGGAAGCGTCCCGTGGTCCTGGCGTCTTCGTTGGCTACCTCGGCGCCCCAGATCTGACCGCCGCGGTCCTCGACGCCGACGGGTGGTACTACTCCGGCGACCTCGCGACGGTGGACAACGCCGGATATGTCCGCATCACCGGCCGCATCAAGGACGTCATCGTCCGAGGTGGCGAGAACATCAGCGCCACCGAGGCGGAGGCGATCATGCGTGGCCATCCGGCCGTGAAGGACGTCGCGGTCGTGGCGATGCCGCACGCCAGGCTCGGCGAGCAAGCGTGCGCCTACGTGCTGCCGACACCGGGTGTGGCAGGGCTCGACCTGGCGGAGCTACGCCGGTTCTTCATTGCCTGCGGGGTCGCCAAGTACAAGATCCCCGAGCGGGTGGAGATCGTGGAAAGCCTGCCGATGACCGAATCGGGCAAGGTTCGCAAGGTCGAGCTGCGGGAGCGGATCGCCGCGAAGGTCGCGGCCGAGAACGCCGCCGCGGCCGGCAACGACGAGGGCGGTACCGGAGAGGGGACCACTCCTCGCGCGTGATCCGGTGAAGCAGAAGGGAACCAGAGCGAGTTTGAGTCCCGATGTTGGGTGCGACAACGGGGTCGTTCCGCCCGCCTGTTCCTGTCGTGGGCCCGCGGGAGGGGGTGGCGGGGGCGGCAGTGGACTGCTGCCCCGGCCGCCCCTGGCCAACGGATGGAGTGCGGCGCCTGGCATCCGGCAGGTATGCCGCGTGAGACGCACGGGAAGATCATGTTGATCACGAGAGCGAACAGCAACTCATGGCCAGGTGTTGTGGCCGAGAGTGCCTCCCGCATCCTGCCGGGCGCTATGTCGCACTCGCCAGAGTCGCAACGCGAAGTGGGTGTCGATGGCCCTGGATCCGCTACGCCAGATGGCGCCCTGGACCAGGGTGATACGTTCCAGCCGCTGCTTGACGGTGTTCTGGTGTACGTGCAGCGCGTCCGCCGTGGGCTCGATTCTGCCCTGGTTCTCCATGTACTGCCATGCTGTTTCGACGAGCTGGGTACCGTGTCGCGCGTCGTAGTCGAGCAGCTTGCCCAGGAAACGGTCTATCAGCGCGTCCGCGACATCGGTGTCAGCACCGCACAGCAGAATCCCGGCGACCCCGAGCGCGGTGGCGTCATAGGCGCCACTGTCCAGCCCGAGCGCGGTGGCCGCGCGTGCCACCTCGAGCGACACGTTGTGAATGCGGGGCAGGGCCTCGGGTATGGGGCCGTCGGAGGTCGCGAAACCGACGACCCTGGCAGCCCCCGAAGCGCGCAGCGCGTCGGCCACCTGAAGGGCGAGCACGCGGGCATCGCCGTCCCCGACCAACGCGCAGATATGCCCGGCGTGGGGCGAAATGATCGCCTGCGTATCCCGCAATGCGGCGCGGAGAACACGCGGAACTCGTTGGTGATCGGCCAGCGGCATCAGTACGCAGATAACGCCCACGGTGGAGCGCCGGCCGATACCGTGGTCGGCCAGCCGCTGGATTATGCCGGTTGGGCGAGGATCGCCATCCAGCCTGAGCACGTCCTCGATGAGTGTCGATTGTGCGCGATAGTCGGATTCCATCAACGTGCGTTCCACCAACATACCGGTGCTGACAAAACTGACCGCACGCCCCAGAACGGCCCACTCCTTGCGGCCGGCGCCGCGCATGACCAGGATGCCCAGGAGTTCCTTGCCGGCAGCGACTCCCATGATGGTGAACGGCTCGTTGTTGAGACGTATCAACGCGGGTTCGCCGGCACTGAGAGATGCCTCGGCCGTGCCCCCAACCTGCCGTCGGTATTTGAGCTCGTCCTCGCCGGGGGAAGGAGAATGAAGCAAGGGCCCGCCCTGCATCAGTTGGACCTCCGGCGTGTACAGGCTCACCGGTCTTTCGAGCACTTCCGCGAGAATCTCGAGCACCCGGCCTGGGCCAGTGGCGTGGACCAGTCCCTCCATGAGGCGGTCATCGAGTTGCAGCATGCGTTCGAATTCGCGAAGTTTGACGGCGTCGCTGACGCCTCGTTCGCGGATCTGCGTACGCAACTGGGCGACCTCGTCGGCATGGGCCACCTGGCCGAGCGCGATGGAGGTTTGAACCGCCAATTGCGTGAGGACGAAACGTGCCCGGTCGGGTAGTCGAGCGTGCGCACGATGAGCCACCAGCAGGGCACCGACCACCCTGCCTCCGACATGCAGGGGTGCGGCGGCGACGGTCTTGACGCCCTCGCCCTCGACGATCCGGTCAATCCTGGGTACATGTACGAAGTTGCGGTCGCTGAGGTAGTCAGCGGTGTATGCCATTGAGGTTCCCGCGGCGGCGGCGCCCAACACTCCGGTGCCAAGTGGCTGCCGGATTGTGCGGTAGGCCTCGGTGCGCACGCCATCCGTGGTATGAATGTAGGTCTCGCCAGCGGCAAGGTCGTTCAGGCTGACATACGCCATATCGGCGCCCAGCAGGATCTTCGTTCGATGCACCGCCGCCTGCAACACGAGCTTGCGGTCACGAATGCTGACCAGATCGGTCCCACATTCTTGGATGGCCTTCAGCACGTCACGGATCGGAGGAGATGCGAAGCGTGTCTGTGTGGTGGGCGGACGGGGAGTGTTCATCGTCGAGTTGTTCTTCTCTTGGGCGGTATGTTTGGATTTTTGGGGTGTATGTCGGGGTATGCTCGAAACCTGCCGATGAGCGTCGCGGGTCTGCCCTTCCGGCCAGCGCGTGGGTCGGACCGTACGCTCGCGTCGACCACGGCGAAACCGGATGACCACCGCGCCGGAGACCGTGCCATGCCCGGCCATGCCAGCACGCGCCCGGTGTTTCATAAATGGATGATATCGTGCGGGAAGCGCACGACGGGTCTCACTGCAGCCGATCCGCCGCGGGGTAGCGACGAGCGGGGAAACGAAGTCATCACCATGCTGGCAGGGTCCCGCCGGTCCGCTGACCGCGTTACGGGGGATACCTGTATCTGTGACCCACCGCACCGCTGATCGTTTGAGCGCCATGGTCAGCTCAATGCTCGGCTCGTGCAGGCCGGAACCTCGTTGTGTCCGACCTGGACATGATTCCGTCAGGATTGTGTAGCTGGAGACCTCGTGCCCCGACGACACCCGTGGCACTGTCTGGACGTGGGTTGGCCGGGACGGTCACCGCACGAAGGGCAGGGAGGTCACGATGACAGGGATGAAAATTCATACCTTGTCTACGGGGGTGATGGGCGCAGGTCTCACGTGGCTGTTGTGGAACCCCCGACCGTGGCCGGCGGATCCAGTATGGGACGAATATCCTGTCGACGATGAATGTTCGACCTATGTAGTGCTCGTCGAACATCCCGAGGGTCGGGTGTTGTGGGACTCTGGAACCCCCCGCGGTTGGGAGCCCCGCTGGACGATGGCTGGCGTGCAGGATTTTTTTCCGTTGCGTGAGCCCGTCGATGAGACGGGTTTCCTCGATACCGCGTTGGCCAAACTCGACCTGACTCCGGATGACATCGACATCCTTGTGTTGCCGTACCTTCGGTTCGATCATGCTTCGACTGGGAGATTGTTCGATCCGGCGAAGACCCGGATTCTCGCCAGTGCCGCGGAACTGGACCGGATCAAGACGACCACGGAGCGTGATGGTAGCGATTTCGACGGGTTATTCATCAATGGTATCGCAGGGGACGAGGAGATCCTGCCAGGTATCCGTGTGATCCAGGTTCCGGGGCACGTGATGTCATTGTGGGTGGACCTGGATCGTGATGGGATGAAGATCTTTACCTGCAGTGCGGTCCATATCGCTGACAGCCGGGGCTCGCCAGAATTCGCGGCGGCGTTGTCGGAGACAACGGACTGGACATCGAACGACGAGTCTGACCGCCAGGTGGTATCGGCGTTCGCCAAATAGAATCGTCGCTAGCGGACGTGCTGTCTGTTTAGCGCAGAATGTCGTGAATGGGCCACGGTCGTGAATAGTGCCGTGGTCGTGGATAGCGCCGTGGTCGTCGCTACGGGGTTTGTCCTGCCTTTGATGACAAGAGTGGATGGAGAGACATTCCAATGACCCTTATGACAGGCGAGCAGTACATCGAGAGCATCGAGAAGTTGAACACCCAGGTCTACCTGTTCGGCGAGAAGGTGGAGGACCGGGTCAACAACCCTGTGCTGCGCCCGTCTCTGAACTCGGTCCGGATGACGTACGACCTCGCGCAGGATCCGCAGTACCAGGACCTGATGACCGCGATCGCACCGGAGACCGGTAAGCGGATCAACCGCTTCACCCACGTCCACCGCAGTGCGCAGGATCTGGTGAGCAAGGTCAAGATGCAGCGCCTGCTCGGCCAGAAGACCGCGGCGTGTTTCCAGCGCTGTGTCGGGATGGACGCGTTCAACGCCGTCTACGCCACCGCGTTCGACGTCGACCAGGCGAAAGGCACCCACTACCTGGACAACTTCAAGGAGTTCATGCTCTACGTGCAGGAGCATGACCTGACGGTCGACGGAGCGATGACCGACCCCAAGGGTGACCGGTCGCTGGCGCCGCACGCGCAACCCGACCCGGACATGTACCTGCGTGTGGTCGAGCGTCGGCCCGACGGCATCGTGGTCCGGGGCGCCAAGGCGCACCAGACGGGTGCGTTGAACTCGCACGAGATCATCGTCATGCCGACGATCGCCATGCGCCCGGAGGACAAGGACTACGCGGTGGCGTTCGCGCTGCCCATCGACGCACCCGGCATCTTCATGATCATCGGCCGGCAGTCGTGCGACACCCGCAAGCTGGAGGGCTCCGACATCGACGTCGGCAACAGCGAGTTCGGCGGCGTGGAGGCCCTGGTCGTCTTCGACGACGTGTTCGTGCCCAACGACCGCATCTTCCTCAATGGCGAGACGGAGTTCGCCGGATCCCTGGTCGAGTGGTTCGCGGCCTACCACCGGCAGAGCTACGGCGGCTGCAAGGTCGGCGTCGGCGACGTGCTCATCGGCGCGGCCGCGCTCGCGGCGGACTACAACGGCGTGCCGAAGGCGTCCCACATCAAGGACAAGATCATCGAGATGATCCACCTCAACGAGACGCTGTACAGCTGCGGCATCGCGTGCTCGGCGGAGGGGCAGCCCACGGCCGCCGGCAACTATCTGGTCAACCTGCTGCTGGCCAACGTGTGCAAGCAGAATGTCACCCGATTCCCGTACGAGATCGTCCGGCTCGCCTCCGACATCGCCGGCGGCCTGATGGTTACCGCACCGTCGGAGAAGGACCTGCGCGCGGACCGGATCGGGGAACTGGTCGACAAGTACTTCAAGGCCGCCCCCGGTGTGTCCACGGAGGACCGTCTGCGCATCCTGCGGCTCATCGAGAACCTCAGCCTGGGCACCGCCGCGGTCGGTTACCTCACCGAGTCGCTGCATGGCGCCGGTTCCCCGCAGGCGCAACGGATCATGATCTCCCGGCAGGGTGACCTGGCCAGCAAGAAGGCACTGGCCAAGAGCATCGCGCACATCAGCGCCTGATCGCGTCAACCGTCTAAGGATGTGCCCGATGGAACGGGAGTTGGCTGACCGGGTCGAGGCGGTGCTGGACGCCGAGGTCCGTCCGTACCTGGCCTCGCACGGCGGCGACATCACGGTTGCGGACCTGTCCGCGGACGGCGTGCTGCGGGTGCGGCTGGCGGGGCAGTGCTCGGGCTGCCCCGCGGCCCAGCTCGAGGTCGGCACGTTCGTCGCCGACCTGGTGCGCGACCGCCTGCCGCAGATCACCAGGGTCACGGCGATCTGCGGGGTCAGCGATGAGCTGCTCTCCGAGGCGCGCCGCCTGCTCGCGGTGCACGAGGCGACCGCTGAGCGAGGCGGATCCCGGGCCTGAGCCCGCCAGCCTCAACGACATCAATATGACATCAAGAAAAGGGTATTCGATATGGATTGGCACAGCCAGTACCGCGAGCGGGTGGTCACAGCCGAAGAAGCGGTGCGGCGGATCGAATCTGGTAATCGCGTGGTCGTCGCGCACGCCTGCGGCGAGCCGCGGACGCTGCTGCGGGCGATGGTCGCGCAGGCGGACCGGCTCACCGACGTCGAGATCGTCCACATGGTACCGATGGGCGACGCCGGCTACTGCGAGCCTGCCATGAGCAAGCACTTCCGGCACAACAGTCTGTTCGCCGGACCGACGACCCGGCAGGCGATCGCGGACGGCAGGGCCGACTTCACACCCATCTTCTTCTCCCAGATCCCGGAGCTACTGCGGGAGCAACTGCCGGTGGACGTCGCGTTGGTGCACGTGTCACCACCCGACGAGCACGGCTGGTGCAGCTATGGCATCTCCGTCGACTACACCAAACCCGCCGCGGAGCACGCCCGCACGGTGATCGCCCAGGTCAATCCGCAGATGCCGCGGACGCTGGGGGACAGTTTCGTGCACGTGAGCGAATTCGACGCGATCGTCGAGGTCGATGAGCCGCTCATCGAGCTGACGCCGCCGCACATCGGCGACGTCCAGCGGGCGATCGGCCGGCACTGCGCGTCCCTGGTTCGCGACGGCGACACGCTTCAACTCGGCATCGGGGCCATCCCGGACGCCGTGCTGATGTTCCTACTGGACAAGAAGGACCTCGGCATCCACTCGGAGATGCTCTCCGACGGGGTGGTCGACCTCATGGAGCGGGGCGTGGTGACCAACCGGCGGAAGAACTTCCACCCTGGGCGGTCCGTGGTCTCGTTCCTCATGGGTACCCGCCGGCTGTACGACTACGTCGATGACAATCCGTCGGTCGAGATGGCCCCGGTGGACTTCGTCAACGACCCGGTGGTCATCGCCCAGAACGACAACCTCGTGTCGATCAACTCGTGCATCCAGGTTGACCTGATGGGCCAGGTGGTCTCCACCACGGTCGGGCCGAAGCAGATCAGTGGCGTGGGTGGCCAGGTGGACTTCGTCCGTGGCGCGAACATGAGCCGCGGCGGTCGCACGATCATGGCGATGCCGTCGACGGCCCGGGGCGGGTCCATCTCGAAGATCGTTCCGCAGATCGACCCAGGGGCAGCGGTCACCACCAGCCGCTACGACGTGGACTACGTCGTCACCGAACGCGGTATCGCCCAGCTGTGGGGCAAGACCCTGCGGGAGCGGTCCCGGGCTTTGATCGCGGTGGCGCACCCGGACTTCCGCGGCGCGCTGAGCACCGAGTACGAGCGGCGCTACCACGAAAAGTGGGTCAGCGATGAAGTTCTGGTGTGAGGCCGGTTCCGGGCTGGCGGCAGGGGGCGCCCGCCAGCCCGGATCCACCGGTGTTTTCCCGACGACCACATCCCCGGACGGGGCGTTCAACGAAAGGCCGGCACAATGCTGTTGACAGTCGAGCAGGAGCTGACGCGAACGGCGGTCCGTGAATTCGCGGAAGCCGAGATCGCCCCGATCGCGGGCGAGATCGACCGCAACCACCGGTTCCCCGTCGAGTCGCTGCCCAAGCTGGCCGCTCAGGGCCTGATGGGCATGCCCTTTCCTGAAGAGTGCGGCGGGGCGGGTACTGACCACGTCAGCTACACGATCGCCATCGAGGAACTCGCCCGGGTCTGCGCGGCCACGGCCGTGATCGTGGAGGCGCACGTGTCGCTGTCCACCTGGCCGATCTGGCGGTACGGCACGGACGAACAGCGCAAGAAGTACCTGCCCGACCTCGCGTCAGGCCGCAGCGTTGGCGCGTTCGGCCTCACCGAGCCCGGCGCCGGCACCGATGCCGCCGCGATCGCGACGAGCGCCGTGCCTGACGGAGACGGCTACGTACTCAACGGCTCGAAGGTGTTCATCACCAGTGGCGGGTACGCGGATGTCGTCGTCGTCTTCGCGCGTACGCCGGAGGGAGGACCCAGCGCCTTCATCGTCGAGAAGGGCACGCCGGGGTTCACCGTCGGCGATGGTGAGGACAAGCTGGGCATTCGTGGCTCGAACACGCCGCCGCTGTTCTTCCACGACGTCCACGTGCCCCACGAGGCGCTGCTCGGGAAGGAGGGCGACGGTCTGCGGATCGCACTGTCCACACTCGACGGTGGCCGGGTCGGGATCGCGGCGCAGGCCGTGGGCATCGCTCAGGGGGCGCTGGAGGCGTCGATCCGCTACGCCAAGGAGCGGGTGCAGTTCGGCAAGCCACTCGCCGCGTTCCAGGCGATCCAGTGGATGGTCGCGGACATGGCCACGGACGTCGAGGCTGCCCGGCTGCTGACCTACCAGGCGGCCGCGCTGCAGGACGCCGGCAAACCGTTCGCGATCGCCGCCGCCAAGGCAAAGCTCTTCGCCGCCCAGGCCGCGACCCGCGTTGCCAACCAGGCGATCCAGATCCACGGCGGCAATGGATACACCGCCGCCTACCCGGTGGAGCGGGCCTTCCGCGACGCCAAGATCACCGAGATCTACGAGGGGACCAATGAGGTCCAGCGCATGGTCATCTCCCGGAGCCTGTTGCGGTGAGCCGGCTGAACCCGACAGGTGACGAACGAGATTGGTGGAGCCGATGAAGATCGTGGCGGCGTACAAGTGGACCGCCGACCCACAGGAAGCGCAGGTCGCCGCGGACGGCCGGGTGGATCTGTCCCGCGCCCGTCCGGTGGTCAGCGGCTATGACGCGGTGGCCATCGAGGTCGGCAGCAGGCTGGCCAAAGACGGCGGCGAACTCGTCGGCGCGAGCGTCGGCGGCCCGGCGACAGCCTCGCCCATCGCGGTCAAGACCGCGCTGGCGCGGGGCCTGGACCGGACCGTCGTGGTGGCCGACGACGCGGTGGACGGCGCCGGCACCGCCGCGGCGGCGCGGGTGCTGGCCGCTGTCGTACAGCACATCGGGGACGTCGATGTGGTGCTGACCGGGGACTGCTCGATCGACGTCGCGGCCAGGATGGTGCCCGCGGTGCTCGCCGGCGTGCTGGGCTGGCCGGCGCTCACCGACGTCACCGCGGTCGAGCCCATGGCTGACGGAACGCTGCGGGTCGAGCGGGTGGTTCCGGAGGGCGTCCAGGTGCTGGCCGTACAGACCCCGGCCGTCATCGCGGTGGCCACGGATGCCGCCGTGCCGCGAGTGCCCGGCATGAAGGACGTGCTGGCCGCGGGACGCAAGCCCGTCGAGAAACTCGACCTGGCCGCGTTGGGCGTCGAGCCCACGGAGCTGACGGCGCTGGCCGGAACCGTGCGGGCCCGGGCGCAAGCCGAGCGGGCGGTGCGCAAACAGCACGTCATCGACACCGCGGACCCGGCGGTGGCGGCGGCCGAACTGGTCGACACGCTGCGCGAGGCCGGGGTGTGGTGACCACTCGGATGCGAGAAAGGGAGAAATCGTCGTCATGAGCAGAGACTCGTGGGTCGTCGTCGGCGGCCATCCGGGGATCGCCAACCTGATCGGCACGGCGCATGGTCTGGGCGGAACCGTGCGGGCCGTCGTCATCGGGCCGCCATCGCTCGCCCTGCGGGCCGCCACCGCGGGCGTGGACCAGGTGGTCTGGCTGGGTGAGCCGGTGGACGCACCGGTGGAGGCCTATGCCAAGGCCGCGGGCGAGGTCGTGGCCGCGCAGCCCGGCGTCGTCTTCGTGGGCCGTCGACCAGCCGAACGGGTGCTCGCCGGCGCGGTCGCGGCCGCACTGGGCGCACCCGTCCTCACCGATGTCCGGTCGGTCGCGGCGGACGGCGAACAGATCGTCGTCACCCACTCGACCTACAACGGTGCCGCCCAACAGACCGTCGCGCACGCCGGACCGGTGGTCCTCGTCATCGACGGCGGCGGCATCCCGGCGCAGGCATCCGGGGCCGCCCCGGTGACGGAGACGCTTACCCAGCCGCGGCAGGGCATCACCGTGCTGGAGACCACCCCACCGGCATTCGCCGCGGCGGACCTTTCCTCCGCGACCCGGGTGATCGGCGTCGGCCGTGGCCTGCGGTGCAAGGAGGACCTGCCGCTCGTCGAGTCGCTCGCCGACGCCGCCAAGGCCGAACTGGCCTGCTCCCGGCCACTGGCCGAGGGGCTGAACTGGCTGGGACGGGACCGGTACCTCGGCATCTCCGGACAGCAGATCGCCCCAGAGCTGTACCTGGCGGTCGGCCTGTCCGGCCAGCTGCAGCACATGGCCGGGGTACGCGGCGCGAAGGTGATCGTGTCGGTGAACAGCGACCCGGACGCCCCGATCGTCGCCGAGGCGGACTACGTGCTGGTCGGCGACCTGTACGAGCTGGTGCCGGCCATCACGGCCGCGCTGCGATAGGAGGATTTCGGATGGCCGAGCCCGACTTTGACGTGATCGTCGTCGGCGCCGGGATCGCCGGCTGTGTGACCGCATACCTGCTCGCCGAGCAGGGGTACCAGGTGGCGCTCCTCGAACGCGGCGAGGCACCGGGGTCGAAGAACCTGTCCGGCGGCGTGCTGTACTGCCACGGACTGACCGGTGTCTTCCCCGACCTGGTGCGCCAGGCGCCGGTGGAACGCCACATCGTGCGCAACCAGGTCTGCTTCCTCAACGCCGACAGCGCGGTCGCCGTGGACTACCACGACGAGCGACTCGCCGACCCGGTCAACGCCGTCACCGTGCTGCGGGCGAAGTTCGACCCGTGGCTCGCGGCCCAGTGCGAGCAGGCCGGAGTGCTGCTCATGCCCGGCATCCGGGTGGACCGGGTGCTCACCGAGGGGACCGGTGACGACGCAGTGGTCGTCGGTGTCCAGGCCGGGGATGACGAACTGCGCGCCCGTGTGGTGGTCGCCGCGGACGGGGTGAACTCGTTCCTCGCCCGCCAAGCCGGACTACGCCGCGCTCCCACACCCAGGGAGCTCGCGGTCGGCGTCAAGTGTGTCGTGGCGCTACCGCGCGGGGTGATCGAGGACCGGTTCGCCGTGGGCGGCGACCACGGGGTCGCCATGGCCCTCGTCGGCGACTGCACCGAGGGAGTGGGCGGCGGCGGCTTCCTATACACCAACACCGAGTCCCTGTCGATCGGTGTGGTGCTGCGGCTGGACGACCTGATCGACAAACACAGGCGGTCCGCCGAGGTCTTCGCGCACTTCCTCGGGCACCCCTTCGTCGCGCCGTACCTGCGCGACGGACAGATCCTGGAGTACGGCTGCCACCTGGTCGCCGAGGGCGGGGTCGCGGCGGTCGGACGGCTGAGCACCGCCGGCATGGTGGTCGTCGGTGACGCCGCCGGGCTCACCCTGAACACCGGGCTGACCGTGCGGGGCATGGACCTCGCCGCCGGCTCGGCGGTCGCGGCGGCCGAGGGGATCGCGGCGGCGCTGCAGGCCGGTGACGTGTCGGCCACCGGTCTTGCCGGGTACGAGCGCGCGCTGTGGGCGTCCTTCGTCGGCAAGGACATGCGCACCTACGCCCGGGCACCGCGGTTCCTCGAAAAACCGCACTTGTACGGCGCCTACGGCACGCTGCTCGCGGACGTCATGAACGGCGCGTTTCACCTGGACACCCAACCACGCCTGCACCTGCTGAGCGTGGCCCGCAACGCGCTGCGCCGGTCGCCGGTCACGATGCGGCGGCTGGTCGTCGACGCCATCGCGGGAGGGCGGGCGCTGTGAAACTGCCGTCGATTCCCGAACTACTCGCCAAGAACCGGTTCAACCTTGACGAGGAGGAGCGTCACATCGAGCTTGATCAGGAGGCTGCCGAGGCCACCGGGACCGTTGACCGGATCATCGCCTGCTGCCCGGCCGGCGTCTACGCCCGCGAACCGGACGGCACGGTATCCGTCGAGTACGCCGCGTGCCTGGAGTGCGGCACCTGCTTCGCGGTCGCCTCGCCGGGCACGATGCGCTGGCGCTACCCGCGGGGCGGCTTCGGCATCCAGTATCGCGAGGGCTGAGGCATGGGCATGTCGGCCGTGCGCCGGAGAAGTGACCCGGGCGGGCCGGCTACCAGCCAGGGTGCCGAGAAGACGAAGGGAGCAAGGCCGTGACGTACGCGCACTACGAACAGGACGGGTTCGTCGCAACGGTGACGATCGACCGGCAGGAGGTGCTCAACGCGCTCGACGATGCCGTGCTGGCGGACCTCGACGAGGCGGTCAACCAGGTGGATCTGGACCAGACCCGGTGCCTGATCATCACCGGTGCCGGGAACCGGGCGTTCGTCGCGGGCGCGGACATCGCCCGGATGAGCACGATGACCCGGCAGGAGGCGGCGGCGTTCGGCACATACGGCAACGCCGTCTTCCGCCGGATCGAGAAGCTACCGGTACCGACGATCGCGGCGATCAATGGGTACGCCCTGGGAGGCGGCTGCGAGCTGGCGTGCGCCTGCGATATCCGGATCGCCACCGAGCACGCGAAATTCGGCCAGCCCGAGGTCGGGCTGGGCATCACCGCGGGATTCGGTGGGACGCAACGGCTGGCCCGCGTCATCGGTGTCGGCCGCGCCAAGGAGCTGCTGTACACCGGGCGCACCATCACGGCGGCGGAGGCCCTGCGGATCGGCCTGATCACCGCGGCCGTCCCGGCGGACCAGCTGATGGGTACGGCGCGTCAGCTCGCCGGGCAGATCGCCGGCCACCCGCCAGTGGCGGTGCGCGCCACCAAGGCCGCCATCGACCTTGGTCAGCAGGTGGACATCGACACCGGCATCAGCATCGAGGTGCAGGTGTACTCCTCGTGCTACGAGTCCACCGGTCAACGCGAGGCGATGCAGGCGTTCCTGCGGAAGCGGTCGGCGGGCTGAACCAGAGGTGCGGTATGAGAGCGTCCGTCATCGGCGCCGTGACGCGGCTCGAACGGGACCTTTTCGGACGGCCTTCGATTTCTAACAATTTCGATCAGAGTGCCTGAGATTCGTCAGGCTGAGTTTACCGGGAATCCCCAAACCCGGATTCTCCTCGACGGTAAGGAGTTGTGCAGATGGCAACAGCGAACAAGATCCAGATCATCGATTGCGGCGCCATGAGCTGCGACCTCACCTGGCTGCTACTCAAGCCAGGCCGCAGCATCCGGCCCTTGGCGGACAAGGACAAGCCGGTGGAGTGGTACCCGTGCACCACCTACGCCGTGTTGGTGGAGACCGACGAGGGCACGCTGCTGTGGGACACCAGTTGCCCGCGCGACTGGGAGACCCGCTGGGCGCCGACCGCGATGCAGGATTACTTCCCCTACGACCAGGTCACCGATGAGCAGTACCTCGACGCGCAGCTCAGCCAGCTCGGTGTCGGCCCGGAGAACCTCGACTATGTCGTGCTCTCTCACCTGCATTTCGACCACGCTGGCAACGCGCGCATGTTCGCCGGTACCCCGGCGAAGCTGGTCTGCGCCGACACGGAGAAGGCGTGGGCGTTCGGCTTCAACGGCGCGTTCAACGGCGCCCATCTGAAGGTCGACTACGACGGGCTCGACTTCACGACGGTGTCCGGTGACACCGAGATCCTGCCCGGCGTGACACTGCTCCAGACGCCCGGGCACACCCCCGGCACGATGGCGATGCGGGTCGACCTGAAGAACTCCGGCACCATGATCTTCACCTCCGACGCCTGCTACATGGGCGACTCGTACGGTCCGCCGGCGACCCCGGCCGCGATCGTCAACGACCTCGGGGCGTGGTACAGCTCGGTGGAGAAGCTCCGCACCATCGCGGAGAAGAGCAACGCCACCGTGGTGTTCGGCCATGACGCCGCTCAGCTGCACTCGCTGCGTCGCGCACCGGAGGGGAGCTACACCTGATGAGCCGGACCACCCACCTCACACCGGCCGACGCGTCGTTCGCGCACGCGGCCGGGTGGGTGGACCAGCACGATCCGCGCGAGCCGTGGTGACATGCCGATCTACGACCTCCGCTGTGCGGAAGGACACCGCTTCGAGGTGATCCAGTCCTTCACAGCCGACCTGCCCGTCTGCCCGACCTGCGGAGCGACGACCGCGAAGGTTCCTTCCCCGGTCGGGCTGACTGGCCGGGCCTCGGCGCCGCCCACACCCGAGGCGATGCCGCAGACCTGGCGGGGGACCTATGAGGGCAACCGGGAGTACCTCACCCAGTTGCGGCGCACGGCCGAACAGCGCGCCCGACTTGAGGAGCAGCACCCCGAGCTTGCCGGCGACCGTCGTCCGGTCCTTGCCCACGAGGGGCGGTACGCGGCCGCTCCCCTGCGGGCCGGTGATCCGCCGCCCGACGCGGCCCCGCAGCCGTCCGACGGCGGACGTGTAGGCACGGACCACGGCCAGGCGGGGGACTGAGAAGAAGGGCTTCTGGGCGTCCATAGTGGATAATGATCAAGGTGTGCTGCTGACCGGCTCGTGGATGTGCTGCTTTCAGGACTGTCGCCGCTGCTCATAGACGAGTTGGCCGACAACCACGACCGGTTACGGCCGGACACCACAAGATCGGCCCGCCACCTCGTTGGTCCAGGTGGCGGGCCGATTGATGTGCTCAGGGTGAGTGTTGCTGGCCGGTACGACACGCACACTGGATTCCGGTTCCGTCGTGGAGTGTGAGCCTGGCGTTGAGCCCCAATGTGGCGCGCGCCAGTTCCGCGTCCAGCACGAGGGCGTCGACGAGCCGGCCGCGCAAGACGGCCAGCAGGGTGTGCGCCTTGAGCTTTCCCGCGGCCGCAACGATCTTGAGTGGAATGCGGCGGTACTGGTCGAGCGAGATCGCCAACGTGCGGCCGGCCAGCGAACTCGCGCATTCGGCACCTTCGCTGTCGATGTAGCGCAGCACGATGTCGCCGTACGCGCCAGCGCACCTCAGTTCGTTGATCTCCTTGGAACTCAGATACCCCATGGTCGCCAGCCGGGAGTCGAGTCGCGGGTAGAGGGAGCCGACGCCGCTGACGGAGATCGTGATGTGGTCGTACAGATCGGTCACCTGCCGGACCGCGACCGACGGCAGCCCGCGCATCCGTCAGATCGCTGTCGAGTAGACGCCGATGAGGTCGGCACCTCCGGCCTGCGCGCACCGGGCCGTGAGGGCGGTGCCCGCCCCGAACATCAGGACGGGACGCCCTCGAGCGATCTCGGCGCGCAGCCGGGCGATGACCTCATCACGCGGGAACCGTGTGGCCACTGCGCTCCAACCTCTTGACAGTCGTCCCGTCCGTCCCGAAGTCGGGATTCCAGCGGCCGTTGAGCACGGCGATCAGCGAACTCGCCATCAGGTCGGCGAAGCGCGGGTCGTTCATGTGCAGGTCGGCGACCAGGACGGTGATGTTCGCCTTGTCGAGGTCGAGGGTCTCGGCGAGTCCGTCCAGGAACCGCTTCGACCGCAGCGACCACTCCGGGCGGTCCGGGTCGGACACCCACACGGGGCCTGCGCCGGGGCCTGCCCAGCCGAGGGCCTTGTCGGCCTCCCGCAGGTCGCAGGCTCCCCAGCCTCGCATCGGGACGGCGACAATGCACGGTGCGGACGACTCCGACAGCTTGGTGCCGATCTCCTTCGCAACCTCGTAGGCCTCCTCGGGTAGCACGCCGACACAGGTCACGGTCGGGTTGTGCTCGTAGAGGGCCCGCCCGGGCAGGTTGGTCTGCGCCATCAGCGTGATGGGGACGGTGTCCTTCGGCCCGAAGTTGATCAGATCGAGTCCACCGGGTGCCACAACCTGCGGCACACCGTGCCGGGCGGCGGCGGTCAACCGGTCGGGCCCGGCGCCGAGGACGCCACCGAGCCGTTCGTCCACCAGTTCGTGCGTGGTGATGTCGAGCATGCCGACCATGAAGCCGTCGGCGATCAACTGCTCCATCGACATTCCGCCGGTACCGATGGCGTGGTTGATCATGATGTCATACCCGGCCGCATCCATCTTCGAGGCGGCCCGCAGCACGGCAGGCGTGGTGACGCCGAACATCATGCAACCGACAAGCGGACGTTCCGAGCTTGTGTCGATCTTCGGAGCTCTCGCCATCCCGGCGATGCCGTAGGCGGCGTTGGTCAGGATCCGCTTGGTGAGCGAGTTGAGGCCCGCCTCCGCGATCGGGTACATCAGGCAGATGTCGCTGGTTCCGACGTACGGACGGACGTTACCCGAGGCCATTGTCGTCAGTGCCAGTTTCGGGATCCCGATCGGCATCGACCGCATCACCTCCGTCGCGATCGAGGCCCCCATGGAGCCGCCGAAGGAGACGATCCCGTCCACTTGGCCGGCCCGGACCAGCCTCGCGACCACGGCTTTCGCGCCCTGGGTGACGACGGCCGCCGCCCGGTGGCGGTCCAGCTTGACGATCTCCGCGGGAGTGCAGGCCGCGGCCTCCAGCACCTCGCCGAGCGGAATGTCGGCCTTGATGGCCGACTCCCCGCCCACGGTCAGATCCAGGATGCGTGGATCACCTCCGGCCGCCCTGACCTGCTCTGCGAGGAATGTGATCTCCCGACCTTTGGTGTCCAGAATCCCGGCGACGATGATCATCGTGTTTGCCTCCCCTCGGGGGTGCCGTTACACCGCCGCGGGCTGGCCGATGTGCTGGGCCTTGAAGTCCTTCACGGCCTCCAGCAGCGGCCTCTCGACCGGGATCCGCTCGATGCTCGAGGCACCGAGGAACCCGACGGCGGGGGTGTGGGCGTACATGTAGGCGGTGTCGCCGGGGGACGAGATCGGACCACCGTGGGCGAAGATCAGGATGTCCTCATGTCCGGCCTTGGCGGCCTTCGCCATATGGACGACCAGTTTCGCGCAATCCTCCAGCGTGACTCCCTCGGAGTACCGCGAACCGATCGCGCCGCCAGTGGTCAGCCCCATGTGGCAGATCAGCACGTCCAGGCCGGCCTGGCCGCACAGCTTCGCCTCGTCCTCGTTGAAGGCGTAGCCGATGACGTAGAGCCCGAGTTCCTTGGCGAGCTTGAGGGTCTCGATCTCCTTGCCGTAGCCCATGCCGGTGTCTTCCAGTTCCTTGCGGAACCGGCCGTCGATCAGGCCGACCGTCGGGAAGTTCATCACCGCGCTGAAGCCGAGGCGCAGCAGTTCCCGCAGGTAGGGACGCATCTCACGGGTCGGATCCGAGCCGCAGATGCCGGCGATCATCGGGGCCGCCTGAATCTGTGGGAACACCCGGTTGGCGAGCTGGATGACGATGTCGTTCGCATTGCCGTACGGCATCAGGCCGGCCAGCGATCCATTTCCGTCCATGCGGTAGAGGCCGGAGTTGTAGACCCCGATGAGGTCGGCGCCGCCCCGCTCAGCGAACTTGCCGGAGATTCCAGTTCCGGCGCCGGCGATGACGACAGGTGACCCGCCGGAAATGATGGTGTGCAGGCGTTCTGACACCTGCTCGCGTGTGTACTGCATGGCCATGTGAAACTCTCCTTGGCTTTCCTGTTGTCGTTTACGTGTACGAGCGGTGGTGAGGAGCGCGGACGACGGCCTTCCCCGTTCGTCAGCGCAGGTCGAAGATGCCTGCCTTGGGCTGCGACGGCATTCCCCACGCGTCCAGTGCGGTGGCCAGTTCCAGATAGTCGGTGGCGGCCTGGGCGATCGACCGTCCGGAGAGAGCGATATCGATCGCCTGCCGGAATGCCCGGGCGCCGGCCTGCGCGCCCATCGGATGACCGTGGATGGCGCCGCCCGCGGCGATGATCACGTCATTGCCGAAGATGTCGATCAGTTCGGGGACGTGACCCTGGGTGGTGCCGCCGCCTGGCATCGGGAACATCCGCTTGATGTGGCCCCACGGCGCGAGCATCTGGAGCCCGGCCTGGACGAAGGTGTCCGGCAGCACGGGGAACTTGCCGTAGGGCGACAGGGTGATCAGCATGTCGAGGCCGGCGAGCCGCGGCAGTTTCGCGCACACGAGTGACGCGCTCATACCCGACCACGGCGACTCGTAGACAGCACCGGTGAAGTCGGGGTGACCGAGGATCGGGACGTTGATGTCCGGGTCGGATGTGACCCACCGGGTGATGTCGAAGCCGAGGGTGAAGTAGTTCACCATCAGCGCTTCCGCACGGTACGCGTTCTCGCGCACCCGGTCGGGCCGGTCGGTGATGTTGAAGACGTAGAGGGTCTTCTCGCCCTTCTCGTCGTCGGCCTGGCGCAGGCGTGCCGTCACAGCCTTGACGCGGTCGACGAGCGGGCAGTGCGACGGGTCGGCGACCAGTTCGTCATCCTTGATGATGTCGACACCGCCACGGGCGGCCTGGTAGGCGAGTTCGGCGGTCCCCTTGGGGTCGAGGCCGGTACACGGCTTGATCATATTGTTGAGGAGGGGACGGTTGTGGACGTCGAGGATGCGACGGATGCCCTCCACGCCGAAGGAGGGACCGGTGAAGTCGTTCGTGAACGACTCGGGGAACTCCAGGTCGAGGAGCTTGACCTTTCCCGACGAGGCGATGTTGCCGATCACCGTCGAGAGCATCATCGCGAATTGGGTGCCGAAGTTCTGCCACGGGTAGGCGACCCGGATGACGAAATGCCGCTGGGTGGCGTCCGCCGGTATTTCAGTCTGGTAGCTGGGCACTTCGTAGACGCCAACGACGCGCCCGATGCACCGCTCGCGAACCTCGTGGGTCTCACCGGGGACGGTGATCCAGGTGCCGGTCGTCTGCTCCACCGCCAGCGCGGCGGCGAATTTGATCATTTGGGCGGTGGGTTTCGTCGCGCAGTAATAGGTGGCGACAATGAATTGGTCTTTGTCGAGAACCTCTGGGAGGGGTGTAATTATTGGGTCGATATACATGAGGCTGCCTCGAATACTCGCGGTGCGGAGTATTCATCATGCTAAACGGCGGGCCCGCCGACGCCAATATGGAAAGAAGTTTCAATAACTGCGCCGAAGCACAGTCAGGCAACAAGCGAAGCCGCGGACCACCGTCCAGACGGTGACCCGCGGCTTCGGCGCGGTTTTTCGTCTGCTGGCGGATGGTGAGGGTTTCGCTGCGCCCGGCGTCATGGAGTTCGCGAGGGTCAGCGCTGTGCGCATAGGAACGAGATGCCGACCGGCGCGGCGGTGGGCCTGGCGGGAGGGGCGGCAGGGGACACGCTCGGGCGGGGAAGCCCGGGGTTCTTGAGGTCACGGCTGTAATGCTCGGCGATGGTCTTCGCTGGGTGCTCGGTGACCGCCCAGCCGTGCCCGGCCAACCAGGCGGCCGGATCCGTTCTGGCCTGCGTGTTGAGGAGTCGCTCCATGGCGATGCCGGTACGTTCGCTGATCTCCCGCAGTCGCTCGCCGTTGTCGCCGTTGACCAGGGCCGCGATGCCGACGGTGCGTTCCACCACGAGGTGACTGCCGGGCGCGGACAGGTCGTGGATTCGCTCGAACAGTGCCTGTTCCGCGTCGGCGGGCAGGTATTGCAGCAGTCCCTCGGCCAACCAGACCGAGGGCCGGCCGGTATCGAACCCGGCATCGGCCAACACGGGCGCCCAGTCCTCCCGCAGGTCGGCACCGACCGCGGTCCGGGCGCACCGCGGGACCGCGCCCTGCTCGCGCAGCACCACGTCCTTGAACTCCAGCATCGACGGTAGATCGATTTCGAACAGCCGCACACCGTCGGGCCAGTCGAGCCGAAACGCCCGCGTGTCCAGTCCGGCGGCGAGCACGACAACCTGGCCGGCCCCGGTCGCGCAGGCGCGGTGTAGTTGGTCGTCGCCGAAGCGGGCGCGCAACCCGACATAGCCGGAGCCGTGCAGGAGCAGGATTTCCCGGTCCGACAGGGCGGCGTCGCCCTCCGGCCACCGTACGGGCAGCGGCATCGGCGGGTTGGCGGCGGCAACGAATGCCGCGGCCAGGGGGTCGTCGATGAGATGGTCGGGCCGGCTGGTCTCCACGGCCCTTGCGGCCGCGGCGGCGATGGCGGTCAGGCCGACGCCGGAGGTGACGTTCGCTCGCTGCTGCTGGTCCACTGACATTCCGATCATCCGGTGTGGACTTACCCAACGAACGGGCAGGCGACTGCCCGCAGACCGGTGACTGAGGCTTCGACTGCTCGAGGTTGGCCAAGCCGCCCAGGGCGCGGCCCACAGCAGCCT
>DASVLX010000207.1:0-2493 GCA_036384655.1 Pseudonocardiaceae bacterium | reverse complement strand
CCGGACCGCGTCGTGTACGTTGCCTGCGATCCGGCGGCGCTGGCCAGGGACCTGGCGACGTTCGCCCGGCATGACTACGAACCGGCCAGGCTGCGGGCGTTCGACGCGTTCCCGATGACGCACCACGTCGAATGCGTCGCGTTGTTGCGGCGGTCATCGGGGCGGTGACCTGCGGGGTGACTCTCTGCGGAGACCGGCTGGGGTAAGGGCGTGCCGACCGGTGGGCGGCCCCGCCGGTCGGCACTGGGTATGGTCGGTTCGGCGCGTGGTCCGTGCGATGTCGGGCCCGACGATCGATGATGATCCGTGACAGTCAATTCAGCCCATGCGGCGCACGCCATCACCACGACCGGGCGCACCAGGACGGATGGGAGCAACGGTGACACTTCTGGAACGGGTCCACGGCCCCGCCGACCTCAAGACCATGACCGCCGAGGAACTTGATCGCCTCGCGGTCGAGATCAGGCAGTTTCTGGTGGAGAAGGTCGCCCGGACCGGCGGCCATCTGGGGCCGAATCTCGGAGTCGTCGAGTTGACCCTCGCCCTGCACCGCACCTTCGACTCGCCCTGGGACGCGATCATCTGGGACGTCGGTCACCAGGCGTACGTACACAAGATCGTCACCGGCAGGCAGGCCGGCTTCGACATGCTGCGCCAGCGGCACGGCCTGTCCGGCTATCCGAACCGGGCCGAGAGCGAACACGACCTGGTGGAGAACAGCCACGCCTCGGCCGGCCTGTCCTACGCCGACGGCCTGGCCAAGGCGTTCGCGCTGACCGGTCAGCAACGGACCGTCGTCGTCGTGGTCGGCGACGGCGCGCTCACCGGTGGCATGTGCTGGGAGGCGTTGAACAACATCGCCGCCGACCCGAGCCGGCGGGTGGTGATCGTCGTCAACGACAACGGGCGGTCCTACTCGCCGACGATCGGCGGCCTCGCCGACCACCTCGCCACGCTGCGCCTGCAACCCGGCTACGAGCGGGCTCTGGAGGGCGGCAAGCGCGCGCTGCTCGGCACACCGGTCGTCGGCAAACCGATCTACACCGCACTGCACGCGGCCAAGCGTGGCATCAAGGACGCGCTCTACCCGCAGCCGATGTTCGAGGATCTGGGCCTGAAGTACCTGGGTCCGGTCGACGGGCATGACATGGCCGCGCTGGAGATCGCGCTGCAACGGGCGAAGTCGTTCGGCGGCCCGGTCATCGTGCACACCGTGACCCGCAAGGGCCACGGCTACGCGCCGGCCGAGAACCACAAGGCCGACCAGATGCATCAAACCGATCCGATGGATCCGCTGACCGGTGAGCCGACGAACGTCAAGAAACCCGGGTGGACCTCGGTGTTCGCCAAGGAGCTCGTGGACATCGGTGCGGAACGTCCGGACATCGTGGCGATCACCGCCGCGATGCTGGGCTCGACGGGCCTGGACAAGTTCGCGGCGGCCTATCCCGACCGGTGGTTCGACGTGGGCATCGCCGAACAGCACGCGGTCGCCTCGGCCGCCGGCCTCGCGATGGGCGGCCTGCACCCGGTCGTGGCCGTCTACTCGACGTTCCTGAACCGGGCGTTCGACCAACTGCTGATGGATGTCGGGCTGCACCGCCAGCCCGTCACCCTGATCCTGGACCGCGCCGGCATCACCGGCCCGGACGGCCCGAGCCACCACGGCATGTGGGACCTGTCGATCCTGGGGATGATTCCGGGTCTGCGGGCCGCCGCGCCACGGGACGCCGGCACACTGCGGGAGGAACTGCGCGAGGCGGTCGCCATCGACGACGGTCCCTCGGCGCTGCGGTTCCCGCGCGGCGCGGTGATCGAGTCCGTACCCGCGCTGCGCCGGGTGGGCAAGGGACTGGACGCCGTGGACGTGTTGCGCGAGCCGGGGGCGGGGGAGCAACGCGACCTGCTGCTGGTCGCGGTCGGCGCCTTCGGCAAGCTCGGGCTGGAGGCGGCGGAACGCCTGGCGGACCAGGGCATCGGCGTGACCGTGGTCGACCCGCGCTGGGTCGTGCCGGTCTCACCCGAGCTCGTCCGGCTGGCCGCCGAACACCGGCTGGTCGCCAGCGTTGAGGACAACGGCCGGCACGGCGGGTTCGGCTGGTCGCTGGCGGCCGCGCTGCGGGATGCCAACGTGGACGTGCCGCTGAAGGATCTGGCCGTGCCGCAGCGGTTCATCGAGGCCGGCACGCGGGATGAGGTGCTCGCGTCCGTGGGGCTGTCCGCCCAGGACGTGGCGCGGCGGATCACCGAATGGGCCGCGGACCGGCTGGGCGCCGCCCGGTCCACCTCCACCAACGGTAACGGCAACGGTAACGGCAGGCCCAACCTCAAGGCCGCGCCGATCGATCCGACCGTCGACGCCAGCGCCCTGGAGACCGCCTCCCTGGAGGACCCCACCGAACGCCGCGACGCCAGCTGAGCTTCATGCCCGACGGCACCCCGACCAGGTCAACTCTGGTCGGGGTGCCGTCATGTTGGTGCGGTGGATCAGCG
>DASVLX010000206.1:0-7285 GCA_036384655.1 Pseudonocardiaceae bacterium | reverse complement strand
GGCCGTTGCGGCGGTCCTCCAGGATGTCCCGGAGGATGTTGGTCAGTTGCAACGCCACGCCGAGCGCGTCGGCCAGCGGTGTCGCGGTCGCTCGATCCTCGGTGCCGTCGTCGCAGCCGAACACGGCCAGCGAGAGCCGGCCGATCGAGCCGGCCACGTAGCGGCAGTAGCCGCGTAGTTCCTCGAACGTGTCGTACCGGGTGCCGCGGACGTCCGCCTCGCAACCGTCGATCAGTTCGTCGAAGGCGGACAGTGGCAGGCCGGTGCGCCGCGCGGTGTCGGCCAACGCCACCAGCACCGGGTCCTCGGTGCCGCGCTGCAGGCCGTGCAGCTGTTCCCGCACCTCGGCCAGGCCGGCGAGTCTGACGTCGTCCGGGTCCTCGCTGTCCCCGATGTCGTCGACCCGGCGCGCGAACGCGTACACGGCGGACAGCGAGCGCCGCTTGGGCGCCGGCAGCAGGCGGATCCCGTAGGAGAAGTTACGTGCCTGCTCGCCGGTGATCCGTTCGCAGCGCTGGTACGCGGCTTCGAGACTGACCGAACTTGCCAGGCCCAGGGTCATCGCCCACCCCCTCCGATCAGGAACAAGTCCGCCCAGTGCCGCAGCGCCACCGTCTTGCTGGGGCGGGGCGTCGCGGTGAGCACGTCATAGCCGGCATCGCCGAGGGCCGCCGCCGTGGCGATCCCGCCGGCCAGGTAACCACTGATCGCCAGCCGGGCGGTGCCGCGCAGCCTGTCCACCAGCGGCCGGCCCTCGTCCAGCAGCCGGACGGCCCGCTGGACCTCGAACGCGACCAGCCCGCGCACCGGAAAGCTCGCCGGCGCGGCCTTCAACGCCGGTTCGTCCACACCGAACCGCTCCATGTCCTGTTGCGGCAGGTAAATGCGGCCGACGGCAAGGTCCTCGGCCACGTCCTGGCAGTGCTCCAGTATCTGCAGGGCGCTGCACACCTTGTCGGACAGCGCCATGCGATCGGGTGTGGCCCGCTGGAACACGTACAACACCAGATGACCGACCGGGTTCGCGGATAGCTCACAGTAACCGAGCAGGTCGGCATAGGTCGCGTAACGGTGGACGAACTGGTCCTGTTTGTTCGCCGCGATCAACCGATCGAACGGCTCGCGCGGAATGGCGCGGTCGTGGATCGTCTTCGCCAGGTCGGCCAGCATCCCGTGACTGGGCTGGCGGCCCGCGTAGATATGATCAAGATCGCGGGACACCTTGTCCAGCAAGGTAATACGGTCGCCTATCGCCTCGTCTCCAATATCGTCGACCAGTCGGGCGAACACATAGATCGCCTGGAGGTGACGACGGATCGAGGTGGGTAGCACCCTCGCTGCCACGGAGAAGTTCTCGCTACTTGCCTTGTCAAGAGGGGAACTCGTCGTGGTACTATGAGATAAATTCGTCTCATGAGCGGGGGAGGCGGGTGCATAGCGACGGAACAGGGCAGTCGACCACTCAAGACATGCGTGCAACGGCGCCGATGCCATGGGAACCTCCACTCCGGCAACCAAGATGGTCACTCATAGTGCTGGTAATGATCGGTATTCGCACGTTGAGGACAAGCTGAAGGGTTGTGGCGGATGTTGATGGACGTCCGCGAGGTCTCCCTAGGATCGACCGACGTCGCCCCCGCAGCAACACGATGATGTCCGCGTTTACCAGTCGTTATCAGCCACCCCTCCAACAGCGGGACTGCTGCGCCATACAGGTAATATGCCTGTACCGTACACGTAAGCCACGGGTGGTGGAAGTACCGGAAGGACGGGTCGGTCGTGCCCCTCAGGCGAAGCTCGCGTAAGAGCGCGCGGAAGGCCGCGTCCAGCCCGGGTGCGGTGGTCGAACGGGCTGACGCGGTTCAGGTCATCGAGACGGAGATGACCAGGTTGGCGCGATCACTCGCGCTGCTGTCCCGCAGCGCTGAGGCCGCCATCGGGATCGATCGAGCCGGCTACGTGTTGTTGCGCACTCTGGAGCGGATCGGCCCCGCCAACATCAACTCCATCGCCCTCGCCATCGGCCTCGACGGCTCGACCGTGACCCGACAGGTGGCCGCGATGAACCGGCTCGGCCTCGTTGAACGCGCCACCAACCCCGGCGACCGCCGATCCTGCATCATCAGCCCCACCGCCAGCGGCCACGAGGCCATGTGGGATGTCGGACAAACCCGCCGCGCCAGCCTCGCGTCGGTCACCGCCGACTGGTCCGAGGAAGACCGCAACGCCCTTGCCCGACTGTTGGCCAGGCTCAACGACTCCATCGCGCGCGCCACCGGCTGCTGCGACCCCATCATCGCCCAACCCGCCAGCTGAGCCGCACCGAATCAGTCTTCTGGACGTCGCCTGCTCAACGCCTCCAGCGCTACGTGGCTCAACCGGGCGCTGCTGGGCAGTTATCCACAGGCTCGACCAGAGGGCCAACAGCGAATCGATCTTTTTGCTATCCTATTGGTATGAGCGATCTTATTGATAAGATGAGCGATCCCCGTGATGGTGACTCGTCGAGCGAGGCGGAGGAACTCGCGGCCGCACTCCGCGCCTCCCAGGCGAGGATCCATCAGCACCATGCAACACTGTTGCGACTGATCGCCGAACTCGACAAGCGCCCGTTAGCCCGGGCGCGCGGCTACCGGGATACAGCGGGGTTGCTCGAGGCCGACCTTGTGATCACTCGGGAAGCGGCCTGCCGACTCGTGCACCAGGCCAGGTCTCTCAGCCGGACCCCTGGTGATCGCCAGCGGCTGCGCCGCCGCAAGCGCGGCCGCGCTACTCGTGGTCGGGATGGCCGGATTTGAACCGGCGGCCCCCCGCTCCCAAAGCGGGTGCGCTACCAAACTGCGCTACATCCCGGTCGTGCCTGCGGGTCCAAATGTACCCGTTGCGCCTCAGCACGCCTGGCTCCGGTCTGGGCAACGGCGAAACCGCCGGACGGCAGGGACACCAACCCATCGTGCCGGGGACACACGAGCCATCGGTGCTGGCGGCGGAAGCACTGTCACACAAACGCTTGACGTTGTAGCGCCTTCTCTGACAACCCTTGACACACCGCAATGTTATGGAGCACCATGGCGGACGAGGACGACATCGAGAAACTCATAGCGTGGGCGGTAGCCAACGGATGGACGATTCGTGTCGATAACAAGGGGTACCGCCGGTTCTACGAACCCAACGGCGAGTTCGTGGTCAAGTACCCGAACACGCCGAGTAGATCACGACGGCGCTACCTGGATGTCAAGACGGCGCTCAAGCGGAACGGGCTGGAGATTCCGCCACCATCGAAGGCCGAGTTGCGTCGGCGAGCACGGACGGAGGACACGTGATGGCCGAATGGAGGGTTGAGGTGCTGTGGCGCCTCGACGCTGACTCACTGGACAACGGCACTCTTGTTGCCGTCGCCGACGCTGCCGACGAGAAGGATTGGCTGGTCTCACGCTGGGAGGATGGCCCCGGTTTCTACGTGACGGGCTATGTCGAGGCCACCACTGCGGCAGAAGCCGCTGCGCTGCTGCACGATCAGGTTAGTACCTGGATGGAGGGCACGGCACTTGTTGGCTGCCTGGCCAGCGTCGAAGCCTTGCAGCTCGACATCGCTGAGATAAGGGCGAACAAGCCGACCGTCCCTGAACTTGCCAGCGCGGCTGATGCCGCTGAAATCCTCGAAATCTCGCGCCAGCGTGTCCATCAGTTGGCAACCAGTAACCCACGGTTTCCGAAGCCCGTGACTCGGGTCGCGACCGGACCGCTCTGGACGAAAGATTCGATTCGATGGTTCAACTCTGTTTGGGAACGGCGACCTGGACGGCCTGCCAAGCCTGAGCACCCTCGTGTTCGAAAGGCCACGAGGTCGGCGGTGACATCCATACGGGCCGCTGCGGGCTACGGGCGCAGGATGGCGGACGACAAGGCGTCAGAATCAAAGGCCCTACACCAATCGATGGCGGACAAGCGCACAAAGTGAGATGGACAGGCATAGCGGGTCCGGCTGAATACCGCAGGGCCGCCGTTGTGACATCCAATGTCGAGCCAGGGTCCTTGTACGCGGCATGCTGCCTCACCGTTGGGTGCAGAGTTTGATGAGGGAGCCGTCTGGGGCGACACACGGGGTGTATCCGGCATCGCGCAGTGCGGTCTGGGCTGAGTCGCCCTTAAGGTAGTCGACGAAGGCGCCGATCGGGGACGTGGTGCCCGGCGTCCACGTGTAGAGGTACTCGACGGTCCAGAATGGATAGACCGACAGCGAGTCGATCCTCGGAGACTGGCCGTCCAACACCACCGGCACGACGCTGCGGTTGTTCATCGCATTCTTGGTGTCCTGGTTCGCGATGTCCGCGTACCCGATCGTGCCCGGCACCGTACTGACGGTGTTGACCACGTCCTTGGTGGTGGGGAGCTCGCAGAGGGTGGTCGGCTCGTTCGCCAGAATCGGCTCCTTGGACGTGCAGTCGTTGGAGGACGCCACTCCCTCCGGCCCCTTGAGCACGTACTGTTCGAGCGTCTGCCGGGTACCCGAACCCTTTTCCCGGCCCACGATCCGGATCGGCAGGGAAGCTCCGCCGAGCTGACTCCAGCTGGTGTAGGTGCCCTTGTAGATGCCGACCACCTGGTCGGTGGTCAGGTGATCGATGCCGACGTCCTTGTTCACCAACAGTGTGTAGACGAGGACCACGAGCTGTTGCCGGCCCATCTCGTTGGGTGCCTCGGCACTGGGACCGTCGGACAGCGCCGCCTGGGTGGCCGCGCTCTGCGGTCCGTCATCGATCAGCGAGCGAACGCCATCGATGCTGCCGGTGGTGTCAACGATGACATGCGAGCCCGAGCAGCCCTTCGTGTAGTCATTGCCGATCGTCTGCACGATGGGCCCGAACGCGCTGGAGCCCGCCAGATTGGCGGTCCCGGCGACACACGAGGCGGGCTGCGTACCCAGGACGACCTTCGCGATGACCGTGCCGAGCAGTGCGCCCACCAGGATCACGCCGATGGCGGTCGTCACGATTGGCCAACGGAGCCAGCTCTGCCGCCGCTCCTGAATGGTCGTTCTCCGATTGGCCCGGCCGCCGGTGACCTGATAGTCCTTGCTGATCTCGTCGGAATCGTCGGCGGCTTCGCGGAGCACCACCATGAGGATGAAGCTCTGCTGGCTTTGCAACCACAACTTCGCCAGCCGCACACCGTGCCACTGCGGTTCCGGCTCCTCCGACGGGATGTCGTCAGGCGTCTGGGTCAACGTCTTGGCCAGCCGGTGCACCAACCAGCGCCGTACGACCGACAGATTCCGGTAGTCAAAACCTGTGTCCGTCTTGCTGAGTAGCGCGTCAACCTCGTCTCTCGTGGGCCACCCAACGTGGGTGAAGAACTCCATGTTCTCCCTGATATGGGAGCGCAGTGTGGTTGTGCTGGCATCCGAGACCCGAGCGTTCCAGATGACCCGATTGCCGAACGCGACCGACAACGGCGGCTGGATATCGGATTCGTCGATATCGGAGCTTCCCACGTTGCGTATTCGGATGATCACCACGCTGAGACGCTCAAGCTCATGTACCAGCCGATCCAACGGATTGGTTGGCTCGGAAGAGGATTCCTCGTCCTCGTCGTGTTCCTGGAAAACCGTGTCGAGACCGATTTTGGAATTGTAGAGGACCTGGTACTGAATCCGCTTGCGTCTGATCACCCACCGGTCGAGGAATGGGCTGCCGATACATACCACAGCCAGGATCGCCAAGGTGATAATCCCCGGGGTCGATCCCAGAATATTGACGACCGAGCGCAATGTGTCAGCGGGGGACACCGCGGGGGACCTCCCAGTCTTGGATGCCGGTGGTTGATCGTAAATTCCGCGATCATGACACCCCAGCCAAGACGCCCACTGTTCACTTGATGTTGGTTTCCCCGCCCGCTCCCCCAGTCGTGCTGAAGCCTGAGATCGCCCTCCGCCCGCATCGAGCGCCTAGAAAGGCACCTGCCTGCGCTAGAGACGGCGGGCACAGATTGGGCACGCCGGCCGGTTCAGAAGCCAACAACGCCCGCAAAAGCACCCTGTGAACGTGGCATGACCTGGCGTTTGATGATGGAGCGGGTGACGGGAATCGAACCCGCATGACCAGCTTGGAAGGCTGGGGCTCTGCCATTGAGCTACACCCGCATGCCGCCGACGCGACGGCCGCACGGCTAGGGTACCGGGTCGCGATCTGTCTGGTGTGCGGACGGGTCACGCGACGGCCTGGCGGGGGCTGTTGCCGCAGGTAACATGACCCGATCGGGTCATCAAGGGAGTGAGCAGCGGCACGGTGTCGAGTTCAACCTGGGTCAAGGTGCCGATCAGCCTGCACGCTCCGCGCTGGTCCACGTTGAGCGCCGAGCGCACGGTACTGGTGGTCGTCCACACGATGGCCTCGGCCAACCGGCTGCTGGACGTGGTGCCACTGTTCGGCTCCGATCTCCGGGTGCAGCTCGTGTTCAGCTGTCCGGGTACCTCGGCGGTCTCCGAGGGGGTGACCGACCTGCTCGATCAGCTTGGCGCGGTGACGACCCCGTGGACGCAGGCGATTCACACGCCATTCGACCTGATTGTCACGGCGAGCAACAGTGGAAATCTGAACGAACTGAATGGACCCATCGTCGTGATGTCGCACGGCGTCGGGTATAGTAAATACTCGCTCGGAATCGCGAATCGCGAATCGCGAATCGCGAATCGCGAATCGGCCGATCGGTCTACGGCCTGTCCAGCCAGTGGTTGCTGCATGACGGCGAGGTCGTTCCGGAAGCGATCATCCTGTCTCATGACGAGCAGCTTGGACGGCTCGCCGACGAGGTTCCCCAGGCATTGCCGCGCGCGGTCGTCGCCGGAGATCCGTGCTTTGACCGGCTGCGACTGAGTGTCCCGCTGCGCGGCCGCTACCGGCGGGCGTTCGGCGTGGCCGATGGTCAGAAGCTCGTTGTGGTGTCCTCCACCTGGTTCTCCCGTTCCTCGTTCGGGTCGTGGCCGGACCTGTTCCGCCGGCTGATGGCCGAACTACCCGTCGATCGTTATCGGGTGGCCGGCATTCTGCATCCGAATCTCTGGTATGGGCACGGTCCGTTCCAGGTTCGGCTGTGGCTGGCGGACTGTATCCGCGCCGGCCTGATGCTCGTGCCACCAGTCGAGGGTTGGGGCGCAGCGCTGATCGCGGCCGATTATGTCATCGGCGATCATGGTGCGGTCACCTGTTATGGCGCGGCGCTGGACAAGCCCATTCTGCTGGCGAGTTTTCCCGATGACGACGTCGCGGCCGGTTCCTGTGTCGAC
>DASVLX010000205.1:0-11997 GCA_036384655.1 Pseudonocardiaceae bacterium | reverse complement strand
CGGTGCCGAACGCGTCCTCGATCTTGGCGCGGAGGTCGTGCACCGACAGCGTGGACGTGTCCAGCACCAGATCGGCCTGCTCGCGCAACGGCGTCAGGACGTGCCGTTCAGCCTTGATGCCGTCGGCCAGCCGGCCGTCGCCCTGCATCGGGTGGGTCCGCCGGACCTGCTCGAACCGCCGGATCAGCGCCTCGTCGGTGGCCTCCAGGAACAGCACCCTCGGCTTGTAGCCGCGGGTGTCCAGGTCCTTGATCACCGCCGCCAGGTCGTCGGTGAACGCCCGGCTGCGCACGTCCATCACCACTGCCACCCGGGTGATCGCGCCGCGCGCCTGCGCACCCAGCTCGACCATGGTGGCGACGAGCTCCGGTGGCAGGTTGTCCACCACGAACCAGCCCAGGTCCTCCAGGCATTTCGCCGCCGTGCTGCGTCCGGCCCCGGACAGGCCGGTCACCACCGCGACTTCCATGCCCGCCCCGGGACCCGACGCCCGGGTCCCCGCCCCGCTAATCACCATTGCCTCCCTCGCTCAAGCCGGCATGCACGGCGGCCGCGATCCGCGGTCCCACGCCGCGTACCTCGCTGATCTCGTCGACGCTGGCCTCGCGCAGCCGCTTCAGCGAGCCAAAGTGCTTCAACAACGCGGTCTTCCGTGCCTGCCCCAGACCAGGCACATTGTCCAACACGGAGGCGGTCATGCGCCGTCCGCGCTTCTGTCGGTGATAGGTGATCGCGAATCGGTGCGCTTCGTCACGGACCCGTTGCAGCAGGTAAAGGGCCTCACTGGAACGGGGCAGGATGGCCGGGTCCGGTTCGCCGGGCAACCACACCTCCTCCAGCCGCTTGGCCAGGCCGATCACCGCGATGTCGGTGATGCCCAGTTCGTCGAGCACATCCGAGGCGGCCGTCACCTGCGGCGCGCCACCGTCGATCACCAGCAGGTTGGGTGGGTAGGCGAACTTCCTCAGATGACCTGTCTCGGGGTCGACGCCCGGCCCGGTCTCGGCCTGGTAGCGGGCGAACCGACGGCGCACCACCTCGGCCACCGAGCCGACGTCGCCGCCCCCGGTGTCCCGGATGGCGAACCGCCGGTACTCGGACTTGCGCGGCAGCCCGTCCTCGAACACCACCAGCGAGCCCACCACATCGGTGCCCTGCACATGGCTGATGTCGATACACTCGATCCGCAGTGGGGCGCTGTCCAGCGCGAGCGCGTCCTGCAGTTCCTGCAGCGCGGCCGACCGCGCGGTGAGGTCGCCGGCACGACGCAGCTTGTGCTGTGCGAACGCCTCCGCCGCGTTGCGGGCGACGGTTTCCATCAGCGCGTGCTTGTCACCTCGTTGCGGCACCCGGATCACGACCCGCGAACCGCGCAGCCCGGACAGCCATTGCACCAACGTGTCGGCGTCTTCCGGCAGCTCCTGGACCAGGACCTCGCGGGGCACCGGCGAGCCGCCCGCGTCCGCCTGCTCGGCCAGCGCGGCCTGCTCGCCGTAGAACTGGGTGATGAAATGCGAGACCAGCGCCGGCAGTGATCCCTCGGTGCGGTCGATCACCCAGCCACGCTGGCCTCGCACCCGGCCGCCGCGCACGTGGAACACCTGCACGGCGGCCTGCAGCTCGTCCTGGGCGAAGGCGATCACATCCGCGTCGGTGCCGTCGCCGAGCACCACCGCCTGCTTCTCCAGTGCCCGGCGCAGTGCCGCCGCGTCATCGCGCAGCCGCGCCGCCCGCTCGAACTCCAGCCGCTCGGCGGCCTCCCGCATCTGCCGGTCCAGGCGCCTTACCAGGGCGTCGGTACGGCCGGCCAGAAAGTCGCAGAAGTCCTCGACGATCCGGCGGTGCTCCTCCTCGCTGACCCGGCCGACGCAGGGCGCCGAGCATTTCTCGATGTAGCCGAGCAG
This sequence comes from Pseudonocardiaceae bacterium, assembly GCA_036384655.1. GTDB lineage: Bacteria > Actinomycetota > Actinomycetes > Mycobacteriales > Pseudonocardiaceae > DASVLX01. The sequence goes on along the minus strand of DASVLX010000205.1, from coordinate 10,093 downwards.
GCAGGGGCGGCCGATCTGGCCGTGCCGCTTGAAGACGCCAGCCGAGCAGGTCCGTGCCGGAAACACCCGCAGCAGCAGGTCCAGGGTCTCCCGGATGGCCCAGGCATGCGCGTACGGGCCGAAGTACCGCACGCCCTTGCGGCGCGGGCCTCGATAGACATAGAGCCGGGGAAACTGCTCGTTGAGGGTGACCGCCAACACCGGATAGGACTTGTCGTCCCGGTACTGGACGTTGAACCGGGGATCAAACTCCTTGATCCAGTTGTATTCCAGCTGCAGCGCCTCGACCTCGGTGGACACCACCGTCCACTCGACGCTGCCCGCCGTGGTCACCATCTGGCGGGTGCGCGGATGCAACCCGGCGAGATCGGCGAAGTAGGAGTTGAGTCGGTTGCGCAGGCTCTTCGCCTTACCGACGTAGATCACTCGCCCGGTCTCGTCGCGGAACTTGTACACGCCGGGCTCGTCCGGGATGGTTCCCGTCGGAGGGCGGTAGGTCGACGGGTCGGGCACGTTCCTACCTTATGTCGCGCCTCTGACGTCCCTGGGGCCTCCGGGCCCGCTGGGACGGATGGGCCGGGGACAACCGCCGGGCCGGCGGCCGGTTGAACCAGGAGTCGAGCAGCACCAGGATTCCGGCGAGCACGATCAGCCCGATGCCCAGCGGCGGGAAACCACCGAACAGGAACAGCATCGCCACGATGACGATCGCCGCGACCGGGACCCACACCACCGGGTCGATCCGCCCGAACGTGGGCCGCCGTCCATCGCTGGGCATCCCGCGATCCCTTCTCCGCACTACAGGCCGCCTGCACCATACCGTCGCTCGAATGTGGCAGGCTCGACAGGCATGCGGGTCTCCGATTTCCTGGCCGAGCTGCGGGACCAGGGCGCGCTGATGAGTGCGGCGGCGTGCGCCGCCGCGCTGACCGATCCGGTGCCGACCTGTCCGGGCTGGACGGTGCGCGAACTGCTCCTGCACACCGGCGGTGTGCACCGGTGGGCGACGACGATCGTCGGTGAACGGCGCCAGGAACCGGTGCCGCTTCGGCCACCCGAGACCGTCCCAGACCCCGCCACCTGGTTCGCCACCGGGCACGCCGCGTTGCTGCGCACCCTGGAGGCGGCCGGCCCCCTGGTCTGCTGGACGTTCCAGCCGGCCGCCGATCCGCTGCTGTTCTGGGCGCGCCGACAGGCCCACGAGACCACGATCCACCGCGTCGACGCGGAGCTCGCGGCGGGGTTGGCCCGCACCGCCATCAAGCCCGAGTTCGCTGCCGACGGCGTGGACGAGCTGCTCACCGGCTTCCTGCCCCGAAACCGGCGATGGCGGCGCGAGACCGAGCGGTTCCTCGGCGTGCACGCCACCGACGTGAACCGGGACTGGACGGTCCGGATCGGTCCGGAAGCACCCCGGCCGGCCGCCGGGCCGGCCGACGCGGTGATCAGCGGGCCCGCCGAGGCGCTCTACCTGGCGCTGTGGAACCGGCGGCCACTGACGGGGATCACCGGTGACGCCAGCTTGCTGGCCGACTGGTCGACGGCCGTGCGGGTGCGTTGATCAGGCAAGCACGATCTGGCCATTGTTGACGGTGACCGGGATCTGGGCCAGGCCCTTGGCCGCCGGCCCCTGCTCGACGGCGCCGGTGGCCGGATTGAACCGGCTGCCGTGCGCCGGGCAGACGATCACACCGTTGTCCGGCGCGGCCACGGTGGCACCCATGTGCGGGCAGGTCGGGTTGTACGCCCTGATGTCACCGCGCTGGGGCTGGCAGACCAGCAGATAGCCGTTGCTACCCACGTCCACCAGCTCGCCACCGCCGACCGGAATGTCGCTGACCGCGGCCACCCGGGTGCCCGGCCTGGCGTCGCCGACCCCGTCCTGCCGGCTGGTGCCCGTGCCGCAAGCCACCAGGCCGGCCAGTCCACCCACCGCCAGGCCGCCCAGCATCCGTCGCCTCGATACCGTCATGCTTCGCTCCCCTCATGGTGGTACTGGCGGTGCAGGGCGCGCAGTTCGCGGATCGCGACCACGGCGCGGCCCCCGTCGAAGGCCTGGATGGCCACCAGGGGGATGTACTCGAACTCGGGCAGTTCCAGACGCGCCCAGGGCGCGCCATCCGGGAAGGTCACCGCGCCGATCACATCCCAGGGCACCTTCTGCCCGAACAGCAGGTTCCGCACCTCGACGCCATCGGCGTCGGCGCGGACCCTCGGCCGCGCCAGCAACAGCACGCCGCAGGCCAGCAGCACGCCGATCAGCGCCATCGACACCTGGTCACTGAGAGTGAAGTACACGCCGGTGTATTTGTCCGGCAGGAGGATCGCGCACACCAGGAACACCGCGAACAGCGCGACCGCCACCGGAATGGCGATCTGCCGCAGTCGGTGCGGCCGCACGACCAGCGTCACGCCCGGCTCCGCTCGGTCCACGGATGACGCAGCTGACGCAACACCAGGGCCGAGTCCAGCGCGGCGACGCAGGCCTCGAAGCCCTTGTCCTCGGTCGAGTCCGGCAACCCGCTGCGGTCCACCGCCTGTTCCTCGGTGTCGCAGGTGAGCACGCCGTTGCCGACCGGAATGCCCTCGTCCAGGGCCACCCGGGTCAGGCCGCTGGTCACCGCGTCGCAGACGTACTCGAAATGCGGAGTGCCGCCGCGAATCACCACCCCCAGCGCGACCACCGCGTCATGCTGTTTGGCCAGCGCCTGCGCGATCAGCGGTAGTTCCACGGCCCCGGTCACCCGCACCACCGTTGGTTCGTCGGTGCCGGCGGCCTTCGCCGCGGCCAGCGCACGCTCAACCAACAGATCGGTGATCCGCCGATGCCAGCGGGTGGCCACGATGCCCACCCGCAACCCGCTCGCGTCCGGAACCTGCGGTTTCGGACGTCCTTCACCACTCATGCGCAGCCAATCAGCTCAGTCCGAGGACGCGGTCCGGTTGGCCACCGCCCCCTCACTCTTGGGCAACACCTGGTGAACATGGTGCCATGCGGCTTCGTCGAAGTCGTCGAGATGGTCCAGCTTGTGACCCATGCGGTCACGCTTGGTGCGCAGATAGCGCAGATTCTCCGGATTCGGCGAGATCGGTAGCGGCACCCGGTCGATCACCCGCAGCCCGTAGGCCTCCAGCGCGATCCGCTTGGCCGGGTTGTTGGTCAGCAGCCGCATCGAGCGGACCCCGAGGTCGCTGAGGATCTGCGCGCCGGTGCCGTAGTCGCGGGCGTCCGCGGGCACCCCCAGCGACAGGTTCGCGTCGACGGTGTCCTGCCCCATGTCCTGCAGCTGGTACGCCTGCAGCTTGTGCAGCAGGCCGATGCCGCGGCCCTCGTGCCCGCGCACGTACAGCACGATGCCCCGGCCCTCGGCGGCGACCATGGCCATGGCCGCGTCGAGCTGCGGCCCACAGTCGCAGCGCAGCGAGCCCAGCACGTCACCGGTCAGGCATTCCGAATGCACCCTGACCAGGATGTTCTCACCGTCACCGACGTCACCGTAGACCAGCGCGATGTGCTCGATGCCGTCGAGGAGACTGTCGTAGCCGACCGCGCGGAACGTGCCGTGCACGGTGGGGATGCGGGTTTCGGCGACCCTGGCGATCTGCTTCTCGGTGCGACGCCGGTAGGTGATCAGGTCGGCGATGCTGATCAGGGTCAGGTCGTGGTCGGCCGCGAACACCTCAAGCTCATCGCGCCGGGCCATGTCGCCCTGGTTCTTCTCGCTGACCATCTCGCACAGCGCGCCGGCCGGGGTGAGCCCGGCGAGCCGGGCCAGGTCGACGCCGGCCTCGGTGTGGCCGGGCCGGCGGAGCACACCGCCCTCCTTGGCGCGCAACGGAAGCACATGTCCGGGCCGGGTGAAGTCGCCCGCCCTGGACTTCGGGTCACCGAGCAGCCGGATGGTGTGCGCCCGGTCGATGGCCGAGATGCCGGTGCTGACGCCCTCGCGCGCGTCCACCGTGACCGTGTACGCGGTGCCCCGCCGATCCTGGTTCGTGTGGTACATCGGCGGCAGGTCGAGGCGGTCGCAGATCTCCGCGGTCAGGCCCACGCAGATGTAGCCGGAGGTGTGCCGGATCATGAACGCGACCAGCTCGGGCGTGGCCTTCTCGGCCGCGAAGATCAGGTCACCTTCGTTCTCCCGGTCCTCGTTGTCCACCACGATGACCGGCTTGCCCGCGGCGATATCCGCGATAGCGCGTTCGATATCCGCCATGTTGGTCGCCACCGGCGTCCCCGACCCGGTGCCGGGTTCGATCATCGAGGATCACCGACCCGGTCCCCGTGCAGCCGAGCCAGATATGGCTCGGTGAGCCGCTCTACATACTTGGCCATGACATCGACCTCCAGGTTGACCGGATCGCCCGGCTTTCGTTCACCCAGCGTGGTCACGTCGAGGGTGGTCGGGATCAACGCCACGGAGAACCAGTCATCGCCGACCGCCGCGACGGTCAACGACACCCCGTCCACCGCGATCGACCCCTTTTCCACGACAAACCGGGCCAACCGTTCGGGCATTCCGAAACGGGTCAGCCCACCGTCCTCGCGCGACCGCAGCTCCCCGGTGCCGTCCACGTGCCCCTGGACGATGTGGCCGCCGAACCGCTGTCCGACCGCGACCGCTCGTTCCAGGTTCACCCGGTCCCCGACCCGTACCGCGTCCAGACTGGACCGACGCAGGGTCTCCCGCACCACGTCCACGGTGAACCGGTCCTCGGAGACGTCGACCACGGTGAGGCAGACGCCGTTCACCGCGATCGAGTCGCCCAGTCCCGCGTCGGAGGTGACCAGCGGTCCGGCGACAGTGAGCCGAGCGCCGTCGGACAGCGGATCAACCGCCACTACCTCGCCGCGTTCCTCGACGATCCCGGTGAACAAGCATTCCTCCCGTGGCTACGGCCCCGATGGAGCCATTGTGGGCTGCATCCATCCTGGACCTTCACGCCACCGACCGATCTCGTGACGGTCACCACGTGTCCATCGGCTAGGACACTCGGGCGATCACTGGCTGAGCCAGTAACCGAACGTCGTGTACTTAGGGTAGGGGTTGAACGGCTGATGCGGGGCGGCGATCTCGATCTGGGCGGTCGTCCCGGTGATGAGGTTCCCGGGCACCGTGAACGTCTCGACGCTCCACCCGCTGGCCGTGGGCGTCGCGGCCCGTGTCCAGCCGCCCGCCGGCCTCCCGTTGACCAGTACCGACGCCGGGTTCGCCATCGGCGCGGGCGAGCCGTTGACGGCGATCCGCGCGGTGATGGTCAGTGGCCTGCCGGGCACCAGGTTGTGCGCGGTGAACTGCTCGCCGCCCTGGATGTCGCGGCCACTGTCGACCACCCCGGCCACCATCCGCACCTGGGTGTACGGCTGGAAACCAACGTTGGCGGACTCCGGCTGGTAGTCGTGCGCGTGCTCACTGGTCAGGTCGCCGACGTTGAGATAGTCGCGCAGTTGGCCGGGCACCTGCTGATGGTCGCCACTGCCGGCCCGCGACCAGTCCACCTTGTACACGTCCAGGCTGTGGAAGGGCACCATCAGCGTCTCGTCCGTGTGCGGCGAGGTGACGTCGAAGGTGGCAACCGGGGCCGCGCCGAGCAGCCCGGCGTCACGTAGTCCCGCCATCGACGGACCGGGGCCCGAGTCATAGGTCACCAGGTAGCTCGGCCGCTGGTCCGGCGGCAGATGCCGGAGCGCCTCATACAGCGAGCCGATGCCGTTGTCGCTGGCCTCGGCGAAGTTGTCGGTGGCCAGCCCGATCATGTCGATCACGCGGTGTCCACCGAAGTAGGTCACCGCGCCGACGTCCTTGACCCCGATGATGGCGTTGGGCGGCAGAGTCGCGTTCACCCAGTGGGCGACGGACACATCGGTGTCCCGGATGGTCGCCGACTCACGGCCCAGTCGGGTCGCCCATACCGGCGCCATCACCAGCGAGAACAGCAGCGCGACCGAGAGCACGCTGTGCAACGCGATGACGCGCGCCCGTTCGTTGGACGCCAACCTGGTCACGCCGTGGCAGCCGATGACCATGAACAGCAGGAACAGCGGCAGCAACGGCTGGACGTAGCGGTAGTGATGGACCTGCGAGCTGACCAGCGTCGATGTGGCACCGAAAACGACCACGAATCCCAGACCGACGGCGAGAACCATCGGCCGCCAGCGCGGCGCGCGCACCGCGAGATACGCGAGGCCGAGCGCGAACAGGAAGATCGCTCCCGGCATGGCGAAGTCCCTACTGCTCAACCCGCCGAAGAGCTCGACCAGGTTGCGCATGTTGGACATCGTGGTTTCGACGGCCTCGGCCGGATAGAGCACCGGATTGATCCGAAAGGCGGACTTGGCCGCGATTCCGTTGGCCGAGAAGGTGTCGGTGGCGATTTTGAAGAAGATGAGCTCGCCCGCGCCGACGGCGAGCGGCAGCAGCGTCCACAGGCCCACCAGCACGCCGCGTACCACCCCGATTCGGCGGCGCCGAGCGATCAGGATCCAGATCATCGCGATCCAGAGGAAGCCGCCGAAGATCATTCCTTCGACCCGGGCCAGAGCCAGGAAGGCTGCCACGATCGGGGTGACGACGAAGCGCCCCGAATCCGACTCGCGGACCAGGAACAAAACGCTGAGCACGAAGAGCATGGCGGCCATCCCGACCTCCATGCCGCTGGTGGCGCCCCACAGCAGCGGACCGCTCACGGCGACGAGCACGCCCGCCCACAGCCCGACCCACCGGCCGACCAGCCGGCGACCCAGCGCGAAAGTGGCGGCGGCCGCGATCGCGAAGCACAGGATCCCGAAGCCGACGGCGAACCATTCGAACAAACCGGCCTGGAACCCGATCGCATAGGCAGCGCCGAGTACGAGAACGTAGAGCAGGCTACTGGCGCCCGTACTGATCGGATCTCCGGTGTTCCATTGGAGGAAGTGACCTTGACCTATCTGGGCGGCGTACTGGAGATGAATATAAGCATCATCCAGCGGTGCCATCAGCTTGCCATCGTTGTAAACAAGATCAAAAACGATGAAGACGACCCCCAGAATCACGGCGAGCAGGCCCACGCCCAACATCGCGATCCAACCCCTGATCAGCGGGCTGGATTGTCTTCGTCGTCTCAGAATCGGAACGTCCTCTGAGCCGGAGACGACGGCATGTTTCCCGACGGCGGGCATTTCGGTCCGAGTCACGATATCTCCGAATCTTGGCAGATATCGAGCATTATGGCCTGCCTTATCAGGCGCGCAGCACGAAGGTCACACGGACGGTTACGCGCACAGCCGGGGCGTCGCCGCGGCGGCCCGTTCGCGCAGCTCATGCACCGCCTCGGCGGGGTGGTTCGTGCCGTACACGGCGGAGCCGGCCACGAAGCAGTCCACCCCGGCCGCGGCGGCGGCCTGCACGGTCCGCATGTTGATCCCACCGTCGATCTGCACGACCAAGTCAAGTTCCCCGGCATCGACCAGTCGCCGCGCGGTGCGTACCTTGTCGAGCACCTCCGGCATGAACGACTGACCGCCGAAGCCCGGCTCCACCGACATCACCAGCAGCGTGTCGTAGTGCTTGAGGGTGTCGATGTGTGGTTCCAGCGGGGTGCCCGGCTTGATCGACAGTCCGGCCTTCGCGCCCGCCGCGCGCAGTTCCGCGGCCAGCTTGACCGGATCGTTGGCGGCCTCCGCGTGCACGGTCACGTTGTACGAACCGGCCTTCGCGTAGTCGATCGCCCAGCGGTCCGGATTGTCGATCATGAGGTGGCAGTCCATCGGTATCGACGTCACGCCCCGCAGCGCCCGCACGACCGGCAGGCCGATGGTCAGGTTCGGCACGAAATGCCCGTCCATCACGTCGACGTGCAGCCAGTCGGCGACATCCACCGCCACGACCTCGTCGGCCAGGTGAGTGAAATCGGCGGAGAGGATGCTGGGCGCGATCAGCGGCTGGCGAGACACTCCCGCAGTCTATGGCCCGACCGGCGACCACACCGTCACCGAGGTGCGAGTCGGATGGCCTGCCGGTCCCGTGTCGCGATGAACTGCCACGCCTCGATGGGCGGCTGGCCGTTCGCCCGCCACCACCGGTACGCGGCCTCGGCCTCGCTCCACAGCCTGCGGGGACCGGATCATCGCCGGCCGCCGTCAGGGCGTCGATCAGTGTCGCGGGCCCGGTGGACAACTCGTCTCACCCGTTTGGGCGCTGGTCAGTGGTGGAGGAGATCGAGGAGGGGTTCCCAGGGTTGCTCGGCCGGGGCGTCGCTGATCTCGACTCCGGCGGCCTTGAGGGTGGCCAGGTGCTGGGACCAGACGGGGTGGGCCCGGAACGGGTCCGGGGCCTTCGGCCGCAGCAGCACCGGCACGCCGGGCGTGCCGACCGCCTGCGCCACCTCGAACAGCGCCTGGGTGTCGTAGATCCCCAACGCGAGTTTCGCGATCGAGTTCGCGGTGGCCGGGGCGAACAGCGCGGCATCGGGTGCGGGGTTGGCGGGCGCCTCGGGTTTCCGGGCGGCGAACCGCACCGGCAGGTCGGTCAGCTCCTGGATGCGGGCCAGCTCACCGTTCTCGCACATCCACCGGCCGGCGGTCGGGGACAGCACGACCGCGATCCGCCAGCCGCGCCGGACGGCGGGCTCGGCGAGTTCGACGCGCAACCGGTTCTCCACGCCGCCCGCGCCGGATGCCGCCAACAGCAGCAGCCGACCGCCCGTGCCGACATCGTCGGTCACCGCGACACCATCCCTTTCTGGATGTTATGTCGGCAACCGGCGCAGCAGTGCGCAGAACATCGCGTCGGTGCCGTGGCGATGCGGCCAGAGCTGCACGTACGGTCCGCTGCCGAGGCCGGGCACGCCGGGAAAGTACTCGCGGGCGTCCAGCCGTTCCGCCGCACTGTCTGATCGGCCGTCCGCGCCGTCGCGCAGTATGCCATTCACCAGCCGTTCGGTTTCCGACATGTTGGGCGTGCACACCACGTAGCCAACGACCCCGCCCGGCCGCACCAGGTTCAGCGCCGAGGCGAGCAGTTCCCGTTGCAGCTCAACCAGTTCCGGCACGTCCCCCAGGCCACGCCGCCAGCGTGCCTCCGGACGGCGGCGCAGCGCGCCGAGTCCGCTGCACGGCGCGTCCACCAGCACCCGGTCGAACCCGCCGGCCGGCAGGCCGGGATCACGTCCGTCCGCGGTGTGCACGGTGACCGGCAGGCCGTCGGTGGCCGCTTCGACCAGCCTCGCGCGATGTGGGGCGCGCTCCACGGCGTCCAGCGTGGCGCCGGACATCCGCGCCACCGCGCCCAGCATCACCGCCTTGCCACCCGGTCCGGCGCACAGGTCCAGCCACCGCCGGTCCGGCCCGGCCAGCTCGACCCTGGTCAGCGCCAGCGCGCACAACTGACTGCCCTCGTCCTGGACGACGGCCAGCTTCTCGCGCACCGCGCCGAGGTCCGCCGGATCACCGGCGCCGGCGGGCAGCCGCACGCCATACGGCGAGTACGGCGCCTCGGTGCCGCCGGTCATCGCGGCAAGTTCCGCCGCCGTCACCTCGCCCGGCCGGGCGGCCAGGTGCACGGCCGGCCGCTCGTCGTCGGCCAGTAGGGCCTGCTCAAGTTCGCCGCCCGGTTCGCCGGCGGTGTCGCCCAGTGCCTCGCCGAACGCCCGGACGACCCAGGCCGGATGCGCGGTCGCGGTGGCCAGATAACCCATCGGATCGGTCGCGCGGTCCGGCGCGACCTCCGCCACCCAGGCCCGCTCGTCCTGCTCGGCGATCCGCCGAAGCACCGCGTTGACCAGGCCCGCGACCGAACTGCCGACGGTGGCCCTGGCCAGGTCGACGGTGGCGGCGACGGCCGCGTGCGGCGGAATCCTGGTGCGCAGCAGCTGGTAGGCGCCCAGCCGCAGCACGTCCAGCACGGGACCGTCCACATCGTCCATCGGGCGGTCGACACAGACCTCCAGGATCTGGTCCAGCAGGCCCTCGGCGCGGCAGGCGCCATAGGCGAGTTCGGTGGCCAGGGCGGCGTCCCGGCCGGTGATCCCCCGCTCCCGCAGCAGGCCGGGCAGCACCAGGTTGGCGTAGGCGTCCCGTTCCCGGACCGCGCGCATGGTGTCGAGCGCGGCC
>DASVLX010000204.1:0-12042 GCA_036384655.1 Pseudonocardiaceae bacterium | reverse complement strand
AACTCGTATGCATGACCATGGCGCATTTGTCAAGCCCTGCGTGAGGCGCTGACCTGCGGTAACCGACAAAGCGCTGATGCCGTCAGGTTTGCGCGCCGTGCTAGCATAGAGCTAGCGAAAGGGGCAGAGGACACATGGTTTTCAAGGTCGGAGAGACCGTCGTCTACCCGCACCACGGTGCCGCTCTCATCGAAGCCATCGAAACCCGCGTGATCAAGGGCGAGGAAAAGAAGTACCTCGTCCTCAAGGTCGCGCAGGGGGATCTGACCGTTCGCGTACCCGCCGACAACGCCGAGATTGTAGGCGTGCGGGACGTTGTCGGCCAGGAGGGGCTGAACCGAGTCTTCGAGGTGTTGCGTGCTCCGCACACCGAAGAGCCCACCAACTGGTCCCGGCGGTACAAGGCCAACCTGGAGAAGCTCGCCTCCGGCGATGTGAACAAGGTTGCCGAAGTGGTGCGCGACCTCTGGCGGCGTGAGAAGGACCGCGGGTTGTCCGCCGGCGAGAAGCGGATGCTGGCGAAGGCCCGCCAGATACTTGTCAGCGAGCTGGCGCTCGCCGAAGGCACCGACGAGGACAAGGCGGAAGTCCTCCTCGACGAGGTGCTGGCCACCGCCTCCTGACCCGAGACGGATGCCGACGGATGGCCGTCCTCGCGCTCGTTGTCGCCACGACGCGGGCGTCTTCGGTCAGTTCGGTGGTTGACGCACGATGTGCCGCGCTAACACCGCTGGGCGGCGTTCCCCTGGTGGCGCACGCCGTTCGTGGACTGATCGAGTCCGATGTGGTGGATCGAGTCGTGGTGCTCGCCCGGCCGTCCGAAGTGGATGATATTGCCGCCGCGTTGATCGCGGCCGAGCTGGTCGACGCCGTCACCGTTGTGCCGCACCTCCCGGGGCGTTCGCCGGTTGTGTCCGAGCCGATGTCCGATGTGCTGCTGCTCCACGAGGTGACCCGGGCGCGCGTTCCGGCCGACCTGGTGCGCAGGGTCGTGGCCGAGGTGTTGGCCGGAGCCGACGCGGTCGCACCGGTGCTGCCGTGCAGTGACACGGTCAAGCGTCTCGACCCGGCCGGTCTGGTTGTCGACACCCCCGATCGCTCGGGGCTACGTGTGCTGCAAACACCCCGAGCCTGGTCAGCGCGGCTGGCCGGCCAGGTGCTTCGCACCCTGATCGACTCGGTGGAGCCGGCCGTTCCGGTCACCGCCACAATGCGTGTCGTGGCAGGACATCCCGATGCTCGCGAACTCACCAGCCCGTTCGCGCTGGCCGTGGCCGGCATCGACACGGAAGTTGACACCGAACTCGGCGGGGCGGCGGCCGGCCGGGTCGGAGCCGGCGAATGACGCCCCGGGTCGGGCTGGGCACCGACGTGCATCCGGTGCGGGCCGGCCGGGAGTGCTGGATCGCGGGCCTGCGCTGGGACGGGGTGGACGGCTGCGCCGGGCATTCCGACGGTGACGTGGCCGCGCACGCTCTCTGTGACGCGGTGCTGTCCGCGGCCGGCCTGGGCGATCTGGGCGCCGTGTTCGGCACCGATGACCCACGCTGGGCCGGCGCGCATGGTGCCGTGCTGCTGGCCGAGGTGCGGCGCAGGATGACCGACGCAGGTTATCGACTGGGCAACGCGGCGGTTCAGGTCGTCGGCAACGCACCACGAGTCGGCAAGCGCCGCGCGGAGGCCGAGAAGGCACTCTCGGAGGCACTGGGCGGACCGGTGGCGGTCTCCGCCACGAGCACCGACGGCCTCGGGCTGACCGGCCGTGGCGAGGGCATCGGCGCGATCGCCACCGCGCTGTTGCTCCCGGTCGACGAGGCGGCCTGACCAGGAGCCCCGACCAGCACGGCACCAGTGTCCGGAGATTCGTCACGTCCGGCTGATTCCGGCATCGGCCGCACGTAGCGTGGGACTGTGACGAGCGATGGCTCTCGGCCCCGTGCGGTAATGATCGATTTCTCCCGGACCCTTTTCCACCTCTGGTTCACCGCCGACTCGCTGGCCGATGTCCGCGTTGACGGCAACGAGTTGAGCCAGCAGCAACGGGCCCGTGCGGCGGATGTGCTCACCGCCGCCAACACCGTGCTGCCCGAGCACCTGCTCGACGCCTGGGAGCGCCGCGATCTGGACGTCGGCGTGCACCGCGAGGTGTATCTGGCGGCGTTGCGCTGCGCGGGTCTCGGGCTGGACGCGCCCGGCGTGGCCGAGACCCTCTACGAGCGGATGATCGACCCGGCGGAGTGGAAGGCCTATCCGGACACCAGGGCGGCGCTCACCCGGCTGCGCGCGAGCGGCGCGCCGGTGGCGGTGGTCAGCAACATCGCCTGGGACATCCGGCACATCTTCGCGTTGCACGGCCTGACCGACCTGGTTGATCAGTTCGTGCTGTCCTTCGCCGAGGGCGTCGTGAAGCCGGATCCGAAGATCTTCCAGCTGGCCGCCGACCGGTTGGGCGTTCCCGCCGCCGACACGCTGATGATCGGCGACAACCTGGAGGCCGATGGTGGCGCCACGGCTCTGGGCGCCCGGTTCGAGTTCGTTTCCCCGGTGCCACCGGACCAGCGCCCCGATGGTCTGCTTCGTGCCCTGGCGAAGCACGGACTCTGACCCGATTCCGAGAGCCGGTCAATTCGCTGAAGGCTATCCCCGTACCATTGTTAGGTGCCCCTTCAGTTGTATGACACCGCGACCCGAAGCCTGCGGGAGTTTCATCCCGTGCGGAACGGAACGGCGTCGATCTATGTCTGTGGGGCCACCGTCCAGGGCATTCCGCACATCGGCCACGTGCGCAGCGGGCTGAACTTCGACGTGCTCCGTCGCTGGTTGGCCCTTCGCGGCGATGACGTGTTCCTGGTCCGGAATGTGACCGACATCGACGACAAGATCCTCGCCAAGGCAGCCGCCGCCGGTCGCCCGTGGTGGGAGTGGGCGGCCACCCACGAACGTGCCTTCGAGGCCGCCTACCGGGACCTCGGCTGCCTGCCGCCGTCGATCGCGCCGCGCGCCACCGGTCATGTGCCGCAGATGATCGATCTGATGCGGCGGCTGATCGACGGCGGGCACGCCTATGCGGCCGCCGGCAACGTGTACTTCTCGGTGCGCGATTTCCCGGCCTACGGCGAGCTTTCCGGTCAGCGGCCGGACGAGGTGCAGCAGGGCGAGCCGTCCAGCGAGGGAAAGCGCGACCCACGCGACTTCACGCTGTGGAAGACCGCCAAACCGGGCGAGCCCGCCTGGAACACCCCCTGGGGTCCGGGCCGGCCGGGCTGGCACCTGGAATGCTCGGCCATGGCGGTGAACTATCTCGGCGCCGAGTTCGACATCCACGGCGGCGGCATCGACCTGGTCTTCCCGCATCATGAGAACGAGCGCGCCCAGTCACAGGCCGCGGGCGACGGGTTCGCACGGTACTGGCTGCACAACGCCTGGGTGACCATGTCCGGCGAGAAGATGTCCAAGTCGCTGGGCAATGTCGTGTCCATCCCGGAGCTGCTGCGCCGGGTTCGCGCGCCGGAGTTGCGCTACTACCTCGTGGTGCCGCACTACCGCTCGACCATCGAGTTCTCCCCCGCCGCGCTGGACGACGCGGTGGCCGGGTACCAGCGGATCGAGCATTTCCTCGTTCGGGTGGTGCAGCGCACCGGCTCGGTGCCGGCGCGGGGCGTGCTGTGCGCGGACTTCACCACCGCGATGGACAACGACCTGGCCACCCCGGCCGCGATGGCCGCCGTGCACAACACGGTCCGCGAGGGCAACGCCGCGTTGGACAGCTCCGATGACGCGGCGGCTCGCAGCGCGGCCGCGTCGGTACGGATGATGACCGGCCTGCTCGGTCTCGACCCACTGGCGGACCACTGGGGTGCCCAGGCGGCCGCCAAGGGCGGCACCGAGGGCGGCACGGACCGGGCACTGCGGGACCTGGTCGAGTATCTGTTGGAGGAGCGGCAGCGGGCTCGCGCCGCGCGCGACTACGTCACCGCCGACCAGCTCCGTAACCGGCTGCTGTCGGCCGGAATCTCCGTCGAGGACACCCCCGACGGACCATTGTGGACACTCAAGGACGCTTAGCGTGTCGGGAAACTCACGGCGGCGGGGCGCGATTCGCAAGCCCGGCTCCAAGAAGGGCGCGGTCGTCGGCTCGGGCGGCCAGAAGGCGAAGGGCCTGCGCGGCAAGGGACCCACGCCCAGGGCGGAGGACCGTCCGGGCCATCCCGCGCACCGCCGCGCCGTCGTCGCCGGCCGGAACGACGCCACGCGTTCCAGGCGGCCCGAGACGGACCGGGCCGAACTGGTGGCCGGGCGCAATCCGGTCGCCGAGTGCCTACGCGCCGGCATTCCGGCCACCGCGCTGTATGTCGCGATCGGCATCGAGGCCGACGACCGGATCGCCGAGGCCGTGCGGACCGCCAGCAACCGAGGCATCTCGGTCCTGGAGGTGCAACGGCCGGAACTGGACCGGCTCACCGGTGGCGCCATGCACCAGGGCATCGCGCTACAGGTACCGCCGTTCGAGTACGCGCACCCCGACGACCTGCTGAAGGCCGCCGCCGACTCCGCCGAACCGCCGCTGCTGGTGGCGCTGGACGGGGTGACCGACCCGCGCAACCTTGGCGCGGTGATCCGCTCGGCGGCCGCGTTCGGCGCCCACGGTGTGGTCGTGCCGCAGCGACGCAGCGCCAGCGTGACCGCGGTGGCCTGGCGCACCAGCGCGGGCACCGCCGCGCAGATCCCGGTGGCGCTGGCCACCAACCTGACCCGGACGCTGAAGGACTGGGCGGCCAAGGGACTGATGATCGTCGGCCTGGACGCGGATGGTTCGGTCACCATCGACGACCTCGATCTCGCCGACGGCCCGCTGGTGGTGGTGGTCGGATCCGAGGGACGCGGGCTGTCCCGGTTGGTCCGGGAGACCTGTGACGAGACGGTGTCCATCCCGATGGCGGGCACGGTGGAGTCGCTGAACGCGTCGGTGGCGGCCGGCGTGGTGCTGGCCGAGGTGGCCCGCCGGCGGCGTGCCGCCGGCCGGATCTGAGCGGAACCCGCCCACATCGGCGGCCGGCTCGGTTAGGGTCGTGGGCGATAACCGCGATCATGAGAGTCGAGGATGTCGTTCGCCACCCCGCTGTTCCTCTGGTACTTCCTGCCGGCCGTGCTGTGCGCGGTGCTGGTCACGCCGAGGACCTGGCGCAACGGCGTCATCGCCGTGGCCAGCCTGGTCTTCTACGCCTGTGGCGCGGGCCCCACGACGCTGTTGCTGCTGTTCTGCATGGTGGTCAACTTCCTGGCGGGGCCACGGCTGGAGCCGCGGTCCTGGGACCTCAACCCGGGCCGGCGCAAGACGCTGCTCATCGGTGTCGTCGGGTTCGACGTCGCCATGCTGCTGGTCTGGAAGTACGCCGGGTTCGCCACCGCCCAGCTCGACAGCCTCGCCCGGCTGTTCGGCGATGATTTCCCGGTCACCCATCTGGCGCTGCCGATCGGCATCTCGTTCTACACGTTCCACCACATCTCCTATGTGGTGGACATTTATCGCGGTGAACGCCGGGCACTACGCAATCCGGTTTCGTTCATCACGTACATCGCGATGTTCCCGCAGTTGATCGCCGGTCCCATCGTCCGCTATCACGAGATCGCCGACCAGTTGCCGCAGGTCCGCACCCACCGACTGGACGACATCGCGGCCGGCTTCCCCCGGTTCGCGTTGGGGCTGGTCAAGAAGGCCGTTGTGGCGGACTCGCTGTCGCCACTGGTGAACGCCTGTTTCCAGACCCCGGCGCATGACATGACGTTCGGGATCGCCTGGCTGGGTGCCGTCGGCTACACGATCCAGTTGTTCTTCGACTTCTCCGGCTATTCGGACATGGCGATCGGCCTCGGCCGGATGTTGGGATTCCGGCTGCCGGAGAACTTCGCCCGCCCCTACTCGTCGACCACGATCACCGAGTTCTGGCGACGCTGGCACATGTCGCTGTCGCGGTGGTTCCGCGACTATGTGTACATCCCGCTGGGTGGCAACCGTCGTGGCATGGCCAGGACTTATCGCAACCTCGTCATTGTGTTCGTGCTGGTCGGATTCTGGCACGGCGCGAACTGGACGTTCCTGGCATGGGGCCTCTACCACGGCATGCTGCTGGTGATCGAGCGCGCGACGGGTTGGAAGGGGCAGCCGGCCGGCCAGATCGCGCGCATCGGCCGTCGGGCACTCACCATGCTGCTGGTGGTGATCGGCTGGGTGTTCTTCCGGGCAGCGAACATCGGGGACGCCCTGGTCATGATCGGGCACATGTTCATGCCGGACGGCCAGGGCCTGACCGACCTGGTGAGCGCGGCGATCACACACCAGCGGCTGGTCATCCTGCTGCTCGCGTTGGCCGTGATGTTCCTGCCGACCGACCCCGTGACCGGGCCGGTTCTGGAGTCCTCACGCACCCGCCGCGCGGCCGCGCTCCGGCTGGCCGTGATGACCGTCGGCCTGGCCTATGCGGCGATCCTGGTCGCCTCCGGCACCTATAGTCCCTTCCTCTACTACCAGTTCTGATCCACCCATGGTTCGGCAGTGGACGGCCGATGGGACCCTGCCAAACGTTTGCGCGCATGACCTGTCAACAGGCTTGGCCACTACTGCCGGTGACGGCGGGAGTTGTCCACAGGCTCGGGTCGAGTCGCGGCGCTACCCGCGGCATCACTGCTAGCTTCGCGCCATGGCAACCACTTCACCGGATGTGGACCGCAAGGTCCGGCAACTCGACAACGACGTGCATGAGATTTACGAGATGCTGCGTGTGATCAGCCACACGCAGGGAAAGCACTGCGAGCGGTTGGACACGCTCGCCACCGAAATGAGTCGCGTGGGCGGCACGCAGTCACGACACCTGAGCACCATCGAAAAGACGCTTGCCGAGCACGGCGAACGATTCGACACAATCGGACTGATGCTGGGGAAGCACGGCGAGCAGCTGGACGGGATCATCCAACTGCTCCAACCGTGCTGAATCCGGCTTCGGTGCTACGCGGACGCGGACGCGGGCGGGTTCGGGGGCACTCCCGGCCCGCCGCGCAGCGTGGCGAGTCTGGTCCGATACTCCGTCTCATCGATCTCACCGCGGGCAAAACGCTCGGCGAGGATCTGTTCGGCCGGCGGAGCCGCCGGTCCGGAGGTTCGCCAACCAGCTTCGGCGGGAGGTGTCTGGTATGCCCTGGGGCCAGGCCGGCGGAGGCTTCTGATCAGCCAGATGAGAGCGGTGATCAGCAGCCCCCAGAAGGCGATCGTGAGCAGGATGCCCAGCACCCAGGCACCCCAACCCAATCCGACGGCGTGATAGGGGAAGTAACGCATGGCCAACCTTTCCTGTCGTGGCAACGCCATACTCGGCCTAGAAACTGTGGATTGCCTGAAACGTCCCCATCGAATTCGCTGAGCTGGCCGGGCGTGCTCGCGGACCCGGTTGCGCAGAGAATCTGGTCGTGCACGTAGCCGCCATCCTGGTCGATCTTCGCGAGCACTGGCCCATCTACGTCTCCATGCCGTTCGTCGCCGCGATCATCGGGTACCTGACCAAGCGGGTGGCCATCGAGATGATGTTCCGGCCGGTGGAGTTCGTCGGGATCAGGCGCACGCCGATCGGCTGGCAGGGTGTGCTGCCCCGCAACGGCGCGCGGATGGCCGTGGTGGCCACCCGCCTGCTGACCGAGAACCTCGTTGACATGGCGGAGATCTTCTCCCGGCTGGATCCCGACCAACTGATCAAGGAGATCGAGCCCGCGCTGACGGACGTCGTCGATGATCTGCTGTGGGACCTCGCCGACGGGTACCAGCCGGGCCTGTGGGATCGGCTACCCGAGGTGACGCGGCGGCTGATCCGCGGCCGGGTGCGGGCCCAGGTGCCACGGCTGGTGCACCGGATCATGGCGGACCTGACCACGAACATCGAAACCGTGCTCGATGTCGAGGACATCGTGGTCACCCACCTGGTCCGCGACAAGGAACTACTGAACCGGCTGATCCGGGACATCGCACGGCCCGAGCTGACGTTCATCGCGCGCTGCGGGTTCTACTTCGGGTTCATCCTCGGCCTGGTCCAGATGATCGTCTGGGCGCTGACCCACCAGCCGGTGGTCATGCCGCTGTTCGGCCTCGCGGTCGGCTGGTTCACCGACTGGCTGGCGCTCAAGATGATCTTCCTGCCCCGCGAGCCCCGCCGTTTCCTCGGCCTGGTCACCTGGCAGGGGCTGTTCCAGCGGCGGCGGCGCGAGGTGGCGGTGGACTACGGCCGGCTGATCGCCGACGAGATTCTCACCACACCACGCCTGATTGAGGCCATCCTGCGCGGCCCGCGCTCGGACCGACTCTTCGCCGTCATCCAACGAGAACTCGAACGGGTCATCGACGACCAGATGGGTCTCGCCCGCCCGCTGGTCGTGGCCCTCAGCGGACCACGCTTTCAGGAGCTGAAGCTGACGGCGGTGCGGCACGCCATCGAGCGAGTGCCCGACACGCTGCGCTATGCCGAGGAATACACCACTCAGGCACTGGACATCCGCAATACAATTGTGCACAAGATGCTTCGGCTTTCACCGCTGGAGTTCGAGGGCATCCTGCGCCCAGCGTTCCATCAGGACGAGTGGAAGTTGATCGCTGTTGGCGCCGTGATCGGCTTCCTCGTGGGCGAGTTGCAGGTGCTGGTCTTTCCGCATTGACCGGTCTGAGCGTCACGGGGCCCGGCCGGGTGGCCTGGGCCACGTGAGGGAAATTGTCACCCAGACTTCTCCATTTCGTTCTGAACCGTTACGGTCGTTCTATGGTGCGGTCCTTGCATTCCCGGCGTCCCGCCACCCTGGCCTCGCTCGCCGCTGAGTTGGGCGTGTCACGAACGACGGTGTCCAACGCCTACAACCGACCCGATCAGCTTTCCCCCGAGCTGCGCCGCAGGGTGCTGGAGACCGCGCGCAAGCTCGGCTATCCCGGACCAGACCCGGTGGCCCGCTCGCTGCGCACCCGCAAGGCCGGCGCGGTTGGCCTGCTCCTGACCGAGAACCTGTCCTACGCCTTCCGGGACCCGGCCGCCATCGGTTTCCTGGAGGGCCTGGCACTGGCCTGCGAGGATGCCAAGCAGGGCCTGCACCTGGTACCGGCGAACCCGGAGCGGGAGGATGTCGCCGCCGTGCACCGTGCCGGCGTGGACGGCTTCGTGGTCTACTCGGTGCCCGACGACGACCCGCACCTGGCCGCCGTCCTGGAGCGTCCGGTACCCACCGTGGTGTGCGACCAGCCCACGCTGGAGGGCGTGGACCGGGTCGGCATCGACGACAAGGCCGCGATCATCGGTCTCGCGCAGCACCTGATCAGCCTGGGACACCGGCGTGTCGGTGTGGTGTGCATGCGGCTCGGCCGCACCCGCAACGACAACTTCGCCTCGGTCGAGCGGCAGCGGTCGGCCCATTTCCACGTGCAAAGGGCTCGGCTGGCCGGCCTCGCCGCGGCGTTCGAGGCTGTCGGCGTCGACTGGGAGAACGTGCCGGTGGTCGAGCGGTTCGACCACAGCGTGGAGTCCGGCGCGGCGGCCGCGGCACAGGTGCTCGACCGCGATCCGCATGTCACCGCCATCATCTGTACCTCGGACATCCTCGCTCTCGGGGCGCTCGCCGAGGCCCAGCGCCGTGGCCTCCGGGTGCCCCAGGATCTGAGCGTGACCGGCTTCGACGGCGTGGCCGAGGCGGTCAAGCAGAACCTGACCACCGTCCGCCAGCCCATGTTGGAGAAGGGCAAGGCGGCCGGCCGGTTGTTGTTGGAAACGGCCGAGTCGGGCAAACCGCGCACCGTCACCCTGCCCACCGAACTGATTCTCGGCAGCACGTCCGGCCGACCGCGGTGCGCGGACGACCGTTGGTTCGGTCCGTGATCGTGACCGGCATCAGGCGGTGAGGGCGAACGGAACGGGCGCGCTGGTCAGCGCGCCCAACCGGCCCGTCACCGCGTACTGCCCGGCCGGGACGGCTCCCCGGTCCGCCGGGCAGCCCGGCGCCGATGTTCGCCCGGCCCAGATCACGCTGAAGCCGACCGACTGCCCCGGCCGCAACGTGCGCGTGTCGGCCGGCTCGGCGACCGTGTAGCAGTCCGCGCTGGACCACAGCGTCTGACCTCCGTTCGCCGGCACCACCCTCAGCGACCGCAGCGGGCGGCTGAGATCCCGTACGCAGGCCACCGTGCCCGTGTTGGTCACCGTGAGGGTGAACACCGGTCGCTCGCCCACCCGGTAACTGGACCGGTCGGCCGACGCCGTCACCCTGATCGTGGCGTCCGGGCAGGGACCGGGCGGCCCCGTCGGTGTGGACGCGGTGGCCGAGGAGCCTGCCAAGCTCGTCGTGCCGGACGGCGATGCACTCGACGACCCCGAGGCCGACGCCGAGGTCGGCACGGAAGTGGACACCGCCGCCGAAGGCGAGGTGCGCATCGGTGAGGGTGCGGTCGATGTGCCCAACGCCGCCGCCGGCACCCCGGTCGCCTTGCTGTCGCCGCTGAACAGCGCCCCCACGACCCAGATGAGCAACAGCACGGCGAGTGTTGATCCGGCCACGGCCAACACCCGTCGGCGCAGGTAGACGGCCTTTGGCAGCCGTCCC
The DNA here is from genome assembly GCA_036384655.1 of Pseudonocardiaceae bacterium. Classification (GTDB taxonomy): domain Bacteria; phylum Actinomycetota; class Actinomycetes; order Mycobacteriales; family Pseudonocardiaceae; genus DASVLX01. Next base: position 1,425 of record DASVLX010000204.1, on the reverse strand, counting down.
GGTGGCTCGTTCACTCGACGGAAGGTAGCTCCGCCCGCGATGGTGACGGTGGAGGATGGGGACGACACGCCGAGTGATGGCGACGGTGTCCCCGGTTCGTGTGACGACAGTGGAAGTCGTTGTGTCACAATCGGCCCGCCATGAGCCTTGACGTCGACACCCTGACCGACTGGTTTGCCGAACACGCCCGAGACCTGCCCTGGCGACGGCCGGACCGGACCGGCTGGACGGTGTTGATCAGCGAGGTCATGCTGCAACAGACCCCCGTCGCGCGAGTCCTGCCGGTGTGGCAGGAGTGGTGCGCACGCTGGCCCAGGCCATCCCTGCTGGCCGCCGCGGGCCAGGGTGACGTACTGCGCGCCTGGGGCAAGCTCGGGTATCCGCGGCGGGCACTACGGCTGCACGGCGCCGCCACCGCGATCGCCGCCCGGTACGACGACGTGGTGCCCGACGACGTGGACGCCCTGCTGAAGCTGCCCGGTATCGGCGCGTACACGGCGCGCGCGGTGGCCGCGTTCGCCTATGGCAGGCGCACTCCGGTGGTCGACACGAACGTCCGCCGGGTGGTGGCTCGCGCTGTGCATGGCGCGGGCGACGCCGGGCCGGCCTCGACCAGACGCGATCTTGCCGACGTGGAGTCCCTGCTGCCGCCCGAGGAGGGCCGTGCGGCGGCGTTCTCGGCGGCGCTGATGGAGCTGGGCCAGATCACCTGCACCGTCCGTAACCCGCGCTGCGTGGACTGCCCGATCGCGAGTGGCTGCGGCTGGCTCCGCGCCGGCCGACCCGCCTACCAGGGGCCCGCCAAGCCGGTGCAGCGGTTCACCGGCACCGACCGCCAGGTGCGCGGCAAGCTGCTGGACGTGCTGCGCGACACGATCGGGCCGGTGTCACGCCCCGCGCTGGACGCCGTGTGGTCAGACGCCGGGCAGCGCGACAGGTGCCTCGACTCGCTGCTGGTGGACGGCCTGGTGGAGCAGACCGAGGATGGACGCTTCGCCCTCGCCGGCGAAAGCTGACCGGCGGGTGCTGCGGCGCGCGAAACGGACGTGACAGACTGCGCACGTGGCGCAGGCGTTGGAATTCTTCTTCGATGAGTCGGCCGACGCCGCCGTGCGTGGCCTGTGGCGACGGCTGGAACAGGCCGGCGTACCGAGCCTGCTCACCCACACCCATCGCCGGCATCGCCCACATGTGACGTTCGCGCTCGGCGGTTCGGTCACCCCGGCCGCCCGCGCCGACCTGCGCGGCGACCTGGCCATGTTGTCGCTGCCGGACGTGTGGTTGTACACCCTGGGCACGTTCCCGTCGGGCGACAACGCGCTGTTCCTCGGCGCGGTCGCGGATTCCGAGCTGCTGGCCCTCCACGTCGCCGTGCACGACACGCTGGCGCACCGGGTACGTGATCCATGGGCCTACTACCTGCCC
>DASVLX010000203.1:0-18913 GCA_036384655.1 Pseudonocardiaceae bacterium | reverse complement strand
ACGGCCGCCCCAGCACCGCCCGGCAGCGGGCGCAGAGCACCTGGCCGCGCATGTCACAGCCGGCGCAGCGGTGCGGTAACAACAGGTCGAGCGGATCGAAGGCCATGTCCCAGAGCCTGCCCGGGCCTACCGCGGCCGGCGGTCAGCACAGCGACGACTCGCCGAACGGACTCCGGGGTTCTTCCAGCGATCTCATCCAGTGTCCCGGCCCGTGTCCCAGCCAGAGTCTCAGCCCGTGTCCCGGCCGGAGTCTCAGCCCGTGTCCCGGCCGGAGGCTCAGCCCGGATAGGCCGGGATGGTGTCGGAGCTCTGCAGATGCGCCACCGGCTGCCAGACCTCGTTGATGTCGTAGGACTCCCACAGGCCACTGTTGTCGGCGACGATCACCGGCCCGGCCTCGATGGCCGTGACGGCGGTGGCCGGCACGATCAGGTTCCCGGTGTTGTAGTCGTCCAGCCGCAGGCCGTCGACGGACAGCCTGACCACCGGCGCGGTCTGCTGGCCGGTGGCGACCACCAGGTTGTCCTGGCCCAGCCAGTCGACGCCGGTGGCCCGGGTCACCGAGTCGGACCGGAGCACCATCGCGTTCCGGATGGCGACCGTGCCCTGGTCGCTGACGACCACGCCGACCACGACGTTGCCGCCGACCACGGCGGCCACCCGGACCCCGTCACGGGACAGCCGCAGGTCGGTGATCGAGCCGAGCGAGGTGAACGCGGTGGCGTCCACGCTGGTCGCCGACCAGGCGCCCTGCTGGTTGGCCACCGCCCGGATCACCCGCCCGTCGGCGACCGTCCACACCTCGCGGCCACCACCGCCCACCTGGAAACCGGGCGACCAGGTCGGCCGGGTGAAGTGGTCCGCGCTCAACACCGCGGTGCTCGCCGGGTCGCCGAAACGCTGCACGCGCAACTGCTGGCGGCCGGCGACCTGGCAGACCAGCGCCAGCTCCGAGTCCGCGTCGGTCGCCGCGGGCGATTGCGCCGCGCTGCCCACCTGGCAGGCACCGTTGCCGGCCGCACCCGGCAGCGCCGAACCGTCCTTGAGCGTCAGTGCCCTGCCATGTGAGACGGCCAGGCCCGGTTCGCTGGCGTTGTAGCTGATCTGGTCCGTGTAGGACGGCAGGTCCGCCGGCCGCCAGGCGGGATGCGCGGCATACAGCGGCACCCCGTCGGACTCGACGCGCACCGCGGCGGCCGCGTTGTTCACCTGCGTCAGCGACGACACGATCTGCACGATCATCAGGAACTGGTCATGCTCGGTCATCCGAGGCAGATGGGCCAGGTTGACCACCAACGCCCCGCTGTCGTCCTCGGTGACGTTGGTCTGGGTGCTGACGTCCGGCGGGATGAGGTTCCTGACCGCGCCGGCCAGGCCGGCGGACGGTCCGTCGAGCAGCGCGTCGATGACCCGGCTGGGCAGGCCGGTGGACGGGTCGGTGGCGACATAGCGCGTGTCCGGCACCAGCACGCTGTAGCTGGGGTCGAAGAAGTCGACGTCGACCGGCTGGAAATAGCGCAGGAACGTCGTCACCGTGGTGACCACACCGTCCGGCAGGCTGACGATCCGCCAGCTGCCGTCGGGCTGGATCGCGACCTGGATGCTCTGGTCGAAGACGCCGGTGGTCGGCGTGAACGAGTGGTCGGTGCCGACCTGGCCGATCAGTTCGCCATGCAGCCGCACCGCCCAGCTGGACGCCTGACCGGGCTCGGCGTTGCGCGGGGTGTTGGACGGCGGCGCGGTGCCGAACGTCTCCCCGATCAGGGTCACCGTGCCGTCCGAGCGCCAGTTGTCCTTCGCCGTGCCGGCCAGATACGCCCGGGCGTTGGCGTAGTTGTCGGTGGGGTCACCGCTGGCGTCGATGAAGTCCCGCACGATGTCCAGCGGCCCGGCACCCTTGGGTGGCTGTGGCACGACCGTCTGCGAGCTCTGCCCGCCACCGAAGTCCAGCACCTGCGGCATGGTCTGGCCAGGGATGTCCGCGCAGGCCGCCAGCAGCAGCCCGACGCCCAGCAGCACCGGAATGAACCTGATCCGGTGGCACCACCACCTCATTCACGGTCCTCCGGCCGGGCACGGGGAGTGCGATCCGGGGTGAGCACCGGGACTCCGATGACCGCGGATCCGTTGGTCGGCCGGCCGGCCGGTGCCGCGGTGTCCGTGACCGTGGCGCCCAGCGCCGTGGATTCCGAGGACTCACCGTCGGGGCCGGCTTCGGCGGCCGCGTGAGCGTTCACCTGGGTGTCCACGTTGGCGTCAGCCCCGGAATCCGCGAGCACGGTCTCCGGATGGGCGTCGGCGGGCGGCAGTGGCAGCGGGCTGTCGACGATCTCGGTGTTCGGCTGCCTCGGCAGGACGAGCCGGAAGCAGGCGCCACGGGCCGGCTCACCCCAGGCCTCCAGGGTGCCACCGTGCAGTCGGGCGTCCTCCAGGCTGATCGCCAGGCCGAGGCCGGTGCCACCGGTGCGCCGGTTGCGGGACGGGTCGGCCCGCCAGAACCGGTTGAACACGAGCTCCGCCTCACCGGGCCGCAGCCCGACGCCGTAGTCGCGCACGGTCACCGCGACCGCCTGGTCGTTGGCGGCGACGGTCAGCCGCACCGGCAGGCCCTCGCCGTGGTCGATGGCGTTGGCGAGCAGGTTGCGCAGGATGCGCTCCACCCGCCGGGCGTCGACCTCGGCCATGACGTCGTCGTCTGGCATGTCCAGTTCGATCTCGGTGCCGGTGGCATCTGCGATGCCGCGCACCGACTCGGCCGCGCTGCGCGCGATGCCGCGCAGGTCGACCGGGTCCGAGGCGAGGTCCTCGACGCCGGCGTCGAGCCGGCTGATCTCCAGCAGATCGCCGAGCAGCGCCTCGAACCGGTCCAGCTCGTCCACCATCAGCTCGGTGGACCTGGCCAGGCCACCGGGGAACTGCTCACGGGAGGCGTGCAGCACGTCGGCAGCCATCCGCACGGTGGTCAGCGGGGTGCGCAGCTCATGCGAGACGTCCGAGGTGAACCGGCGCTGCAACTGGCCGAACTCCTCCAGCTGCCGGATCTGCCGCTGGATGCTCTCGGCGAGCTGGTTGTAGGCGACCGCGAGCCGGGCCATGTCGTCCTCGCCGACCACCCGCATGCGCTCGTCGAGGTGGCCCTCGGCGAACCGCTCGGCGATCTCCACGGCCTCCCGGACCGGCCGGACCACCTGCCGGATCACCAGGTTGGTGATCCAGGCAAGCAGCAACATCAACACGACGCCGCCGACCAGCAGGGTGTCCTGCACGACGGTGATGGTGTGTTGCTCGGCGGTCAGCGGGAACAGCAGGTAGAGCTGCATCGGCTGGGCCGCGCTGGTGATCGGCGCGCCCACCACGACGTACGTGGTGGCCATCCCACCCTGGTTGACCGTGGTGATCTGCTCGGCGGCCTTGTTGGCCTCGACGATGGACCGCAGTTCCCGCGGCACGTTCTGGTAGGGACCGGAGAAGACCACCTGGTCGCCCGGCTGGCCGGCCGCGTCCGCGAGCACCGGCTCGAAGGCGCCGGCGGCCGAACTGGCGGCCTGCTGGGCGTCCGAACTGGAGCTGGTCAGACTGTTGAGCGCGTTGGCCATCCGCACGGCGAGGTCATCCGAACCGGCGCTGACACCGCGCAGCTCAAGGTTGACGGTGCGCGCCGCGCTCTCCGTCTGAGCCTCGGCGGCCTGTTCCTTGGCGGTCAGCAACCGGTCGGTGATCTCGTTCTGCAGCACCATGCCCAGCACGAAGACCACGGCGGAGGACAGCGCGAGCACGCTGATCACCACACGCAGTTGCAGCGACCGTCGCCAGAGCTCGCCGAACCGGACCCACTTGTGCCGGGTGAACAACACCGCGCGCACCATCGCGCGCTTGACCAGTGCGGCCGAGCGGCTGGCGAGCCGGCGAGCCAGGCTCACCTCCGTGACACCGCCAGTCGGATCACGGCGGGCCCGCCTTGTACCCGACACCGCGGACGGTCAGCACGACCTCCGGGTGTTCCGGGTCGCGTTCGACCTTGGAGCGCAACCGTTGTACATGAACGTTGACCAGCCGCGTGTCGGCCGCGTGCCGGTATCCCCAGACCTGCTCCAGCAGCACCTCGCGGGTGAACACCTGGCGCGGCTTGCGGGCCAGCGCGACGAGCAGGTCGAACTCCAACGGCGTGAGCTGGATGGGCTTGCCGTCCCGCAGCACCTCGTGGCCGGGCACGTCGATGCTGACGTCGCCGATGGACAGCGACTCGGCCGGCTCCGACTCGGTCCGGCGAAGCCGCGCCCGGATCCGGGCGACGAGCTCCTTCGGCTTAAACGGCTTGACGACGTAATCGTCCGCGCCCGACTCCAGACCCAGCACGATGTCGACGGTGTCGCTCTTGGCGGTCAGCATCACCACCGGGACACCGGACTCCGCCCGGATCGCCTTGCACACGTCGATGCCGTTGATGCCCGGCAACATCAGGTCGAGCAGTACCAGGTCCGGCTTGAACTCCCGCAGCACTGGCAACGCGCGAGCACCGTCGCCCACGACGGCGGTGTCGAATCCCTCACCGCGCAGGACGATGGTGAGCATCTCAGCCAGAGCGGGATCGTCGTCGACCACCAGCACACGCGCCTTCATGTGCAACATGGTCGCACCGCGCACGCCTGGGCCGTACATGGCCCGGTGATCCCGCGCGGCGGGAGAGTGTTCGCGCGCCCCGGCGGGGTGCGCGACGGGCGGCACCGGCGGAGGCGAAGTGGGCCGTCCCGGAGCCCACGGATGTCCCAGTGTGGGTCCACCGCCCGTGCCACCAACCTGTTCACCCATGGTCCACCTCGCTCCGACGTCATCGCTGCTGGACACCCGTCCAGTTCATATGTCACCCACCCGGGTGTCATACGCCGACGACCGAAGCCATATTACGGATGGGACGTACACCACTACGTTGCGAGTCTGATTAGCCCGTCCGCCAGCCGTTCGTGGTCCAGCATGGTGCGGCCGTCCAGCACCTGCCACCGGCCGAGCCACCGGATCGCCGCCAGTTGGTCGTAGACCGCGGCGGTGCGGGTCTGCAGGCCGCCGTCGGACTCGAAGCTGTCCCTGGCCCTGGCTGGCTCGGCGTCCTCGCGGCGCGCGGCGCGGCCGGCGGCGACCGCGACCGGCACCCGCAGCAGCAGTTGCAGATCGGGCGCGGGCAGCCCGAAGCGGTCCACCTCCAGGTCCCGCACCCAGGTCACGAACGGACCGTCGACGTCCTCCCGCAGCCGGGCGGCGCCATAGGCGGCGTTGGACGCGATGTAGCGGTCGACGAGCACCACGTCGTGCCGGTCCCTGGCGTCCAGCAGCTCCTCGCGGGCACCCAGCCGGTCCAACGCGAACAGCACGGCCATGCCGTGTACCGAGTCGGGCAGGTCGCCCAGCCCGCCGTGCAGCGCGTCCCGCACCAGATCGGCGTGCACGCTGGCGCCGTACCGGGGGAAGGCAAGCCGGGCCACCGACACGCCACGGGCCCGCAGCGCGCCGGTCAGTCCGTCGGTCAGGGTGCGCTTACCGGCACCGTCCAACCCCTCCACCACGACCAGCCTGCCCACGCGGTCAGCGTAGAGCCGACGATCACGCCGGGCAGGCCGGGTGCCCGGCCGGCGTGCCGAATGGGTCAGTGGCGGGTCACAGGCCGCCGAGCAGGCCGGTGACCGGGTGCAGCAGGCCGTCCAGCACGCTGCCGACCAGGCCGCCGGAGTTGTTCGAGGCGCTGGAGGTGGACGCGGACGAGCTCGACGGCGCCGACGCCGTGCTGGGCGCCGGCGAGCTGGTGGACGGCGCCGGCGAGGAGGAGTACGTGCTCGGTGCCGATGACGCGGTGGTCGAGCCCGCGGTCGTCGAGCCCGTGCCGTTGCTCGCCGGTGCGTTGCTCGTGTTCCCGGAGGCGGCGGTGTTGGACCGCGCGCCGCCGGCCGAGCCGCCGCGGTGCGCGCTGCTCTGCCGGTCGGGCGCGGCCTGCTGGGTCGCGGCGGACTGGGCGGCGGCGACCGTGGTCGCATCGTTGTTGTTGATCTCGGCCGCCGGCGTCACCACGACCGGGGCCGCGTCGGCGGGTGCCTGCTGGCTGGTCTCGCCCGGGTAGGACACCTGCTGGTCGGCCAGGTTGGCACCGTTGCCGGCCGGCGCGCCGGAATGCGGGATCAGGGTGCCCACGACGGCGCCGAAGGTGAGCACGGCACCGACGGCCATGCCACCGATGGCGCGCCGGGTGCGAGGTGTGGCCGGCTCCAGCGGGCAGCCCTCACGTTTGAGTAGATCGGTAGCCAGGACCCTCGGTTCGAGATCACCAGTCCAGCGTTCAAATTCATGACCGCCCGTAACCGAAGCCACTGTCCTTACCTCCATCGAGTGAGACGTCCCCGACCAGACCGTCACCGCGAGGAAGAATAACGGAAGAAGTACCGCCGTAACCCCGTCGTTTTATGATCTCTCTCACGAGGTTACGGCGGCACTTCCAGGAGCTGTCTAGTACCGGTAATGCTCCGGCTTGTACGGCCCGTCAATGTCCACGACGATGTATTCAGCCTGTTCCTTGGTGAGCACGGTGAGTTCACAACCGAGCGCCGCGAGATGCAGCCGGGCGACCTTCTCGTCGAGTTTCTTCGGCAGCCGGTAGACCTCCCTGCCGTACTCGCCGGGCTTGGTGAACAGCTCGATCTGCGCGATGACCTGGTTCGAGAAGCTGTTGGACATCACGAACGACGGGTGGCCGGTGGCGTTGCCGAGGTTGAGCAGCCGGCCCTCGGACAGCACGATGATCGAATGCCCGTCCGGGAAGATCCACTCGTCCACCTGCGGCTTGATGTTGATCCGCCGGATGCCGGGGTAACGGGTGAGTCCCGCCATATCCAGCTCGTTGTCGAAATGCCCGATATTGCCCAGGATCGCCTGGTGCTTCATGTGCGCCATGTGCTCGGCGGTGACCACGTCCCGGTTGCCGGTCGTGGTGATCACGATGTCGGCCTCGGCGATCACCGATTCCAGCCGCTTCACCGGGTAACCGTCCATCACCGCCTGCAGGGCGTTGATCGGGTCGATCTCGGTGACGATCACCCTGGCGCCCTGGCCGCTCAGCGACTCCGCCGCGCCCTTGCCCACATCGCCGTAGCCGCAGATCACCGCGACCTTGCCGCCGATGAGCACATCGGTCCCGCGGTTGATGCCGTCGATCAGCGAGTGGCGGATGCCGTAGCGATTGTCGAACTTGCTCTTGGTCACCGAGTCGTTGACGTTGATCGCGGGGAACAGCAGCTCACCGGAGGCGGCCAGCTGATACAGCCGGTGCACCCCGGTGGTGGTCTCCTCGGTGACGCCACGGATGGCCGCCGCCGTCTTCGTCCACTTGCCCGGACTGGCGGCGAGTGAGTCGCGCATCCGGTCCAGCACCACGCGCCACTCGTCGGAGTCGTCGTCGGTCGCCGCCGGCACCTCACCGGCCTTCTCGTACTCGACGCCGGTGTGCACGAACAGCGTGGCGTCCCCGCCGTCGTCCAGGATCATGTTCGGGCCACCGCCGTCGGGCCAGGTGAGCATGCGCTCGGTGGCCCACCAGTACTCCTGCAGCGACTCGCCCTTCCAGGCGAACACCGGAACACCCTGAGGATGCTCGGGCGTGCCGTGCGGGCCCACCACCGTCGCGGCGGCGGCGTGATCCTGCGTCGAGAAGATGTTGCAGGACGCCCATCGAACCTCGGCGCCCAACGCCACCAGCGTCTCGATCAGCACCGCGGTCTGGACCGTCATGTGCAGCGAGCCGGACACCCGGGCGCCCCGCAGCGGGAAGGCGTCCGCGTACTCCCGCCGCAGCGCCATCAGCCCCGGCATCTCGTGCTCCGCCAGGCGAATCTCCTTGCGCCCGAATTCAGCGAGGGACAGATCCGCCACCGCGAAGTCGATTCCATCGCGGCTCACCAATCGGTCCGATTGCACCAGGGCCATGACACCTTCCTTTTTACATAGCAGGGTCCTCCCAACCGTACCGGCGTCCCACCGGAGCGCCTGGGGTTTTGGGACCCGGGGGTTGGGTTCTCGGTCGCTCGCGTACCGGTCTTGCTCGCATCCACCTCTGTCAGGAGTTGGACCAGGAACCCTCGACGACCGGGCTCCGGTCGCGCAGCGGCTCCCACCACTGGCGGTTGTCCGCGTACCAGCGGATCGTCGCGCGCATTCCGGCGTCGAACTCGACTTTCGGCTGCCAGCCCAGCTCACGCCGGATCTTGCTGGCGTCCAGCAGGTAGCGCCGGTCGTGGCCGGGACGGTCCGGCACCTCCTGCTTCAGGGACTGCGGCTTGCCGAGTTCGTCCAGCACCAGATCGGCGATCTGTTCCACGCTGGCCTCGACGCCGGTGCCCACGTGATACGTCTCGCCGACCCGCCCGTCGCGCAGGATCGCCTCGATCGCGCGCACATGGTCCAGCACGTGAATCCACTCGCGGCGGTTGTGCTTGGACTTGTAGACCGGCAGCGGGCTGCCGTCGATGGCGCGCGTGGTGAACAGCGGGATGACCTTTTCCGGGAACTGGTACGACCCGTAGTTGTTCGCACAGTTGGAAATGGTGATCGGCAGCCCGTAGGTCTGGTGGTACGCGCGCACCGCGTGGTCCGCGCCAGCCTTGCTGGCGTTGTACGGGGTCCGCGGCCGGTACGGGGACTCCTCGGTGAACGCGGTGTCCGCGTCCAGCGGCAGATCGCCGTACACCTCACAGGTGGACACGTGGTGGAAGCGCTGGACGCCGACCTGCCGGGCGGCCTCCAGCAGGCCCTGGGTGCCCAGCACATTGGTCCGGAAGAACCGTCCGGGGTCGAGCACCGCGAGGCTGTTGTGTGACTCGGCCGCGAAGTTCACGATCACGTCCACGCCGTGCTCGCGAAGCGTTCGCTCGACGGTCGGCTGGTCGCCGATATCGGCATGTACGAAGGTGATCCGGTCCCGGATGTCGGTCAGGTTGGTCTCGGTGCCGGCATAGGTCAGCGCGTCCAGCGCGACCACCCGGTCATCGGGGTGGCTGGTCACCCAGTGCCGGACGAAATGCGAGCCGATGAAACCGGCGGCACCCGTCACCAGAAGGGTCGTCATGGGCCCCGACGCTACTCACTCATCCCGCGGTCGCCCGGGACCGGTCGAGATCGGGTTCCAGATAGATCAACCTGACGCTGGACACCCTGGCCCGCACCCGGGCCTCCGCGTCGTCGATCGCGCTCGCCACCTCACTCAGCGGCAGCCCGGCGGTCAGCGCGATCTTCGCCGCGACCAGTAGTTCGTCCGGGCCGAGGTACTCGGTGCGGATGTGGATGACCCGCTCGACCGGGTCCCTGGACAACTCCTCGACGATCGCGTCCAGTTCGGCCGGCCGGGCGCCCTCACCGATCAGCAGGCTCTTCATCTCGACGATGAGCACGACCGCGATCGCACCGAGCAGCAGGCCGATGGCCACCGTGCCGATGCCGTCCCAGACCGGGTCGCCGGTCAGTACCGACAGACCCACGCCGAGGAACGCGAACGCGAGGCCGATCAGCGCGCCGCTGTCCTCCAGCAGCACCACCGGCAGTTCCGGGGTGGTGGCGGACCGAATGAACCGCCACCAGCTCAACTTGCCCTTGAGCGGCCGCGACTCCTTCATCGCGGTGCGGAAGCTGTAGCCCTCCAGGCACATCGCCACGAACAGGATGACCACGGCGACCAGCGGCGAATCCATCTCGTGCGGCTCGACGATCTTGTCGATGCCCTCGTACAACGCGAACACCGAACCGACCGTGAAGATCATCAACGCGACGACGAACCCGTAGAAGTAGCGCTCGCGGCCGAAGCCGAACGGGTGCTTCGCGCTGGCGCTGCGCTGCGCCGCCCGGCGGCCGAGCAGCAGCAGGAGCTGGTTCGTGGTGTCGGCCATTGAGTGCACCGCCTCGGCGAGCATCGCCGACGATCCGGTGAACGCGAACCCGACGAACTTCGCCACCGCGATCCCGAGATTGGCCGCCAGCGCGGCCAGCACCACCTTCGGGCTGTCTTCCGCCATCAGTCCTCTGCCGTCTGTGTTCTGTTGTCTCGATTGTGTCGTGCGGCATCGGTTGGTGCCGCTGGGGGTTCCGGTGTTCCAGGTGGATGCGCTGCCAAACCGCAAGCCGCCTGCCCTACCCAGCCGACAACCTCGGCCACGCGCCACCATTCGGTGCACGACCGCCGCCCGCCTGCCGTGCTCAGCCGACAACCTCGGCCCCGCGCCCTGAATCTGAACCCAGACTGTTCCGGCGTTCCAGGTGGATGCGGGCCAAGGCCGAGGGACGCGTGATCCTGTTGGTCGGCGCTTCGCCCCGACCAACAGTCAACAAGCTCAATCGGCTCGGAGACGCGAGCAAGCTCTCGCCTCACTCGCCTCAATCGCTTGTGGCGTGCTAGGGCACGCGAGCGACCGAGAACGCCGGCCAGCGCCGCCTGGGACGTCGGAACACGTGGCGCGGAAGAGTTGGGTGACAGCGACATCGGTCGGGCTGACCGTGACCGGTCCGGCGTGGCAGTCGCGCGCCGGCACCCACGCCGACTCGCCGCGCCCCAGCTTCAGCTCACAGCCGTCCGGGCCGCGCAGCAGCACCGTGCCCGCCGTGCAGACCAACATCTGCGGGCCGGGATCATGCAACTCCACGGCGTCCCGGTCGCCGGGGGCGTAGTCCCATTCCAGCCGGCTGAGGGTGAACTCCGGGGCGTCGGTGTGGTAGCTGAACAGATGCCGGGCGACCTCCTCGCCGCGCAGCACCGGCATGTCACCGTTCGAGAAGTCCACCACCCGCAGCAGCTCGGGCACGTCGACATGTTTGGGGGTCAGCCCGCAGCGCAGGATGTTGTCCGAGTTGGCCAGGATCTCCACACCGGTGCCGCGCAGATAGGCGTGCAGGTTGCCAGCGGCCAGGTAGACGGCCTCACCGGCCTTGAGCACCAGCCGGTTCAGCAGCAGCGCGGCCAGCACCCCGGGGTCGCCCGGGTACAGCTCGCCCAGCTCCAGGATCGTGCGGCATTCCAGCGCGAACTGGCCGTGCTCGCGGACGTGCCGGACGCAGGCGTCCAGCACCTCGGGCAGCAGCGAGTCATAGACGGCGGTCGGCAGCGTGATCCAGGTGGTGAACAGGCCGCGCAGGCCGTTGGCGTCCGGCTGGCCGGCCAACAGCGCCACATAGGGGCGCAGCCGTGGCGCGTCCAGGGCCTCCAACAGCGCCACGGTCCGCCGCGGATCGCGGAACCCAGCCAGCACATGGAACTCCGACAGCGCGCACACCAGCTCGGGCTTCGCGCACGGATCCGGGTAGTTGCGGTTGGGCGCCTGCCTGGGCACCCCGGCCGCCTCCTCACGGGCGAAACCCTCCCGGGACTGTGCGGCCGAGGGATGGGCCTGCAGGCTCATCGGTTCCTCCGCCGCCAACACCTTCAACAGGAACGGCAGGCGGTTACCCCACTGGCGGGCGCAGTTCTCGCCCAGCTGCCCCACCGGGTCGGCCTCGATCAGATCGAGCAGGGAACGCTCACCGCCGTCGGGCGCGATCACCGTGGACGGATCGTCCGGGTGCGCGCCCATCCACAACTCGGCCTCCGGATGGGGCGCCGGGCTCTCCCTGCCCTGCAGCTCGGCGATGACCGTCCGTGATCCCCACGCGTACGGCCGGATGGCGTTCCGCAGTATCTCCACTGTCCCGCTCACTTCCGTCGCGCGGTCCCCTGCCGCGTTCAGCTCGTCATGCCGTCGGCGAGGCCCCGGGTGCCGGGCCCGCCGCGAGCACCGGTCGCCAGGCCCAGATATACCGCGGCCATCTCACACCGGAGGGCCAACACGGCCGCCCGGATCGCCGGACCGCCGGATGTCTCCTCGGCCGGCGCCAGTAGTTCGGCGCCCGACAGGTACTCGACCGCCGTGTTCCGGGCCGCGAGCGCGGCCGGATCCTCGGCCACCGCCAGCAACACCACGCGCAGTAGCCCGCCCGGAGCTTCCTCCGGGTCGGCGAAGATATCGCGTTCCGAGGTGGCCGCCACCGCAGCCCGGAACAACGCGGTCCGCGTCGGTAGCTGCGTGTACGGCATGGACTCGGCCACGATGCCGGCGAGCCCGCCCAGCGCGTCGGCGGCATGGTCGGCCACCGCGGTGGCGACCGGGTCCAGCCCACACAGCAGTGGGGTGTGGTCGGCCAGCTTCAGTGCAAGCGTCTTCGCCGGGTTGACGAACGACTCGTAGCCGGCGTGATCGCGTTCGGCCTCCCGGTCCAGTTCGTCGGCGAGCACGTCGAGATCCACCCGGAGAAGTCGCAGGGTGTTGAGCATCCCCAGGCCGGCGGTCAGCGCGCGGGCGAACGAGAAATTCGCCGGCACGTCCACCCTGGGGGTCAGCAGCAGCGCGCCGCCGGCGGCCGCGGCGGCGACCGGCCCGTTCTCCGGTCCGGTCAGCACCACCCGCGCCCCGCGCCGGTTGGCCAGGTCGATCGACTCGGCCAGCAGCGCGTCACCGGGGTCGTCGCCATGCGCCAGCACCACGTCCAGCGGGCCGATCCAACTCGGCACGACGTCGGCGAGCACCAGCGGTACCGGGCAGGCCCGGCCGAGCAGCCCGACCAGCAGCCCGGCGACCGCCGGCCCGACACCCGGCCGGGTGATCAGCACGATCGCCCGGGGCCGGGTGCCGGCCAGCGAATCAATGTTCTGATCGACGGCGGCCTCCGCGGTGGCCCGTACCTGGGCACCGGCCATCGCGGCCGAACGTAGCCGGCCACCGGTCGCACCGTCGGCCTCGGCCAGTCGTTCAGGGCTGTCCAGCAGGCTGTCGTCCAGCGTGTGCATCGACCTCAGCCGTCCGCGGCCGCGGTCGACGCCGAGGGAGCCGAGGGCTCGGCGCCGGGCAGGATCGCCTCGTCCAGGAGCAACACCGGGATACCGTCCCGCACCGGGTACTGCCGGCCGCAGGTCGTGCAGGTCAGCACGTTGGCGGCGGGATCATCGGCGGTCCCGGCCCGCAGCGGCGCGTGGTCCGTCGATGGGCAGGCCAGAATCTCCAACAACCGCGGGTCCAGCTCCACCGTCACGGTTCCTCCCTCGACCTCATCGTCGCGGCCACCACCGCTGATGTTGCCAGATTTTTCGGATCGTTCATGTCAGCCGCGCACGATGGCCAGCACCTCGTCGCGTAGCGCGGCGACCGCCTTCTCGTCCCGCGCCTCCACATTCAACCGCAACAGTGGTTCGGTGTTGGAGGGCCGCAGGTTGAACCACGAGCCTTCGGGCAGCTCGACGGTCAGGCCGTCCAGTTCGTCCACGGTCACGCCGGAACGCTCGCCGAACGCCTTCTTCACGGCGGCCATCCGGCCGGCCTGGTCGTCCACCGTGGAGTTGATCTCACCGGAGGCCGCATAGCGGACGTACTGCGCGGACAGCTCGGACAGCGGCTTGTCCTGCTCGCCCAGCGCGGCCAGCACGTGCAGTGCGGCCAGCATGCCCGTGTCGGCCCGCCAGAAGTCACGGAAGTAGTAGTGCGCGGAGTGCTCGCCGCCGAAGATGGCGTTGGTCTCGGCCATCTTCTGCTTGATGAAGGAGTGCCCGACCCGGGTGCGCACCGGCCGGCCGCCGTGTTCGGACACGATCTCCGGAACGGCCTTCGAGGTGATCAGGTTGTGGATGATCGCCGCGCCGGGTTCCTTGGCCAGTTCGCGCACCGCGACCAACGCGGCGATCGCGCTCGGGCTGACCGCCTCGCCGCGCTCGTCCACCACGAAGCAGCGGTCGGCGTCCCCGTCGAAGGCCAGGCCGGCGTCGGCGCCGACCTCGGTGACCTTCTTGCGCAGGTCCACGATGTTGGCCGGGTTCAGCGGGTTGGCCTCGTGGTTCGGGAAGCTGCCGTCCAGCTCGAAGTACATCGGCACGATCTCGACGGGCAGCCCCTCGAAGACCTGCGGCACGGTGTACCCACCCATGCCGTTGCCGGCGTCGACGACGACCTTGAGCGGCCGGATGCCGGACAGGTCGACCAACCCGCGAAGGTAGTTGGCGTAGTCACCGAGCAGGTTGCGCTCGCTGATCGTGCCGGGGGTCACGCCCGAGGCGGTGACCGCGTCCGGCACGCTCTGCTCGACCTCGGCGCGGATCTGCGCCAGGCCGGTCTCCTGGCCGACCGGCGCGGCGCCGGCCCGGCACATCTTGATGCCGTTGTAGCGGGCCGGGTTGTGGCTGGCGGTGAACATCGCGCCGGGCAGGTTCAGGAACCCGGAGGCGAAGTAGAGCATGTCGGTGCTGGCGAGGCCGATCGACACGACGTTCACGCCCTGCCGGTTCACGCCCTCGGCGAAGGCCGCGGACAGTGCCGGCGAGGACTCACGCATGTCGTGCGCGATCACCACCGAGTCACCGCCGACCAGCCGGGCGAAGGCGGAGCCGAAGGCGCGGACCAACTCGGTGTCGAGCTGTTCCCCCACCACCCCGCGGATGTCGTATGCCTTGACAATGTTGCTGAGATCGCGCACGCCCACGCCTACTCCCGCGTTGCTGGGTCCACCTAGGGTCGTTGTCCGGCAGCCTACCGGGGGGCACCAAGAGCACGCCGAGCGTCGCGGACCGAAGCGTGCGCGCTCAGTCGCCAGGGGTCAGTCATCAACCGGGTCGGGCAGCACCCGCAGATGCGCCCGTCGTCCCGGTCCCGTCGGCATCTCGACCGGCGGCTCGATCGGCCGGTCAGCCCGGCCCGCCTCACGCACCGCTTCGGCCAGCGCCGTCAGGTCATCCACCGTCGGCGCTGCCCGTACGAACTCACCCTCGTGTCGGACGACCACCCAGCCTCGGGGGACGGTGAGCCGCAGCGCGTGCTCCTCGCACAGGTCGTAACTGTGTGGTTCGGAGTAGGTGGCCAGCGGCCCCACCACCGCGGTGGAGTCGGCGTACGCGTAGGTGAGTGTGGCAACGGCCGGGTTGGCACACCCGGTTCGCGAGCACCGTCTCACGCTCCGCACAAAGGCTGACGATAGTCCGTTCACCCGCCACCGGGTGTGCGACACACGGTTGATGTTCATCGGATCCCGCCAGACCGCGGCCGGAGTCCGGCCGCGAGTGCTGCGACGAATACACCGGACCGCGGAACATGACCCCCGAACGCGGCACGGGTCAACATGTACCCAAATCGCGTGACGTGGTGCGTAGGCTGCGGGTAGACGAACAGTGAGCGAACGCATGGCAGGGGCGACGGTGGTGCGACGGTGTCTGGCTCGGTGCACACAACGGTGACCGGTCGAGGTGTGGGCCGTAACCGATCGGGTCGTCGGGCTCGTCGCGATCGGCACGGCCGGGGGCTTCGCGGCCTGCTCTACCCCGCCGACCTACCGGTGGCGCGCAGCCGCGCGGAGCGGTTCGACGCGCTCGTGCTGGAGGCGCTGGAACCGATCGAGGCCCGCTGGCGCACCGAGCTGACCGATCTCGACGTGGCCGTGGACGACGTGCCCGATCTGCGCACCGACAAGGACAACGAGCTGGTCTGGGAGGACGGCCTGCTCGCCGACCGCGATGTGCCGCTGGCCCGGCTGGTGCCGGCCGGCGTGGACCGGTGGGGACAGCCCACCCGCGCCCGGATCGTCGTCTACCGCCGGCCGCTGGAGATCCGCGCCCGCGACGGCATCGACCTGTCCGATCTGGTCCACGAGGTGCTGGTCGAGCAGATCGCCAACTTCCTCGGACTGGATCCCGACGTAGTAGACGGCGACGCCTAACCGCCGTTCGAGGCGGTGCTGGTCGGCGGTGGGCTATGACACGACGCCGTTGCGGAACGCCCAGCTCACGAGTTCGGAGCGGGATCTCACACCGACCTTCGGCATGATGCGCTTGAGGTGGCCCTTAACGGTGGCCGGCTCGACATGGAGACGGCGGGCGATCGACTTGTTGGATGCTGGGCCGTCGCACAGGGCTCGCACGATGTCGATTTCGCGGCCCGTGAGCGTGAGGGCGAGTGGGGAGAGACCGGCCATGCCCTCGCCGTGGCCAGCGGCCGCGCTCAGCACGCGCCGGGTCACTTGCGGGGAGACGGCGCCCTCGCCCCGTGCGGCGGCGCGGATGGCGTCGGCGAGGACCTCGGGGCGGCTGGTCTTGAGCAGGAAGCCGACGGCTCCGGCGTCGATCGCGCCGAACAGGTACTCGTCGATGTCGAAGGTGGTCATGATGAGCACGGGCAGGTGCCAGGGTGGAGCGGCGAGCTCTCGCGTCGCGGCGATGCCGTCGCCGTGCGGCATCCGCACGTCCATGAGGACGACATCCGGCAGCGGGCTCAGGCCGGTGGCTATCGCCACGGCCTCGGGGCCGGACGCGGCCTCGCCCACCACATCGATGTCGAAGAATCGCCTGAGCAGCCGTCTGAGGCTGTGGCGCACCGACGCCTGGTCGTCGGCGAGCACCACGCGCGGCATCTCAGCGCAGGGCCCGAGTCGGGATGTTCGCGAGCACGCGCCAGCCCCCGTCGGCCGTCGGCCCGTGCTCGAGCGTGCCACCCAGGACCGCTGCTCGCTCCCGCATTCCGGGCAGCCCGTGGCCTTCGGTGCCGCGCGCGGCCGACGGGTGGTCGCTGGGGCCGTTGATCGTCTCGATGCGGACCCGGCCGGCCGACCGTTCGACGCGGACGGTCACGGTCGCTCCCGGCGCATGCTTGCGGGCATTGGTGAGTGATTCCTGGATGAGGCGGAAGCAGGCCAGCGAGCGGACCGGGTCGAGGCCGGCGAGGTCGCCGTGGACGCTCACCTCGACGTCCGGGTAGAGCGTGCGCACGCTGCTGATGAGGCCGGGTAGGTCGGTCAGGGTCGGGGCTGCCACCGGGTTCGACGCGCCGGAGTCGCGGCGCCGCAGCGCCGCGACGAGCTGCCGGAGGTCGTCGAGCGTGGCTTCGGTTTCGGCCTGTGCCGCGTCCAGGAGCTCGTGCGCGTCGCGGCTGTCGGGCGGGAGCAGGTCGGCGGCGGCGCGGGTCTGCAGGAGCACGCTGGACAGGTGGTGGGCGGCGATGTCGTGAACCTCGCCTGACATCCGGGCACGCTCGGCGTCGATGGCTTCCGCAGCTCGTGCGTCTGCGGCATCGGCGAGGGCGGTGGCGCGCTCGGTTTCCAGCCGGGTCCGGGTGCGCTGGACGCGAAAGAGTAAGCCGGCGAGGGCGGGGGTCGCGTAGGCCAGCGGCAGTTGCGTGAGGTAGACGCCGAAGTCGGCGCCCGCGATGGGGTCACCGTGCGTCAGGAGGCTGATCGCATGCAAGGCACCATCGACGAGCACGGCCGCCGGAAGCAGCCATACCGATGCAACGACCGGAGCGTAGGCGCACAGGGCGAGCGCCGCGTAGAGCATCGTCGCGCTCATCGCCGGGCCGCGGTCACCGGCGATAGCGATCGTCGCGAGGAAGATCGCGTAGACGACGACGAACACAACGATCGGGCGCTTGGACACCCATACGAGCGGGACCGCCTGAAGCGCCAAGAGGCCGATGACGATCCACCCGACAGCCAGGGTGAGAGGCGGGGTGGGCGACAGGAACGGCAGAATTCCCGCGAGGGGCGACCTCAGCGGGAACCAGACGACCGAGGCCAATCCGAGGATGATCGCCCAGCCCCAGTCGGGCACGAGCATCGCCGGGCGAGCGGCAACCAGCGCCTCGCTACCCTTGGCCCGATCCGGTTTCGGGGACGGCGCACGCGTCTCGGCGGCGATATGCGCGAACCCGTCCACGCCGCTCACTCTATGGCGGTGCGCCGCACGACGACGCGCGTCGTCGGCCACCCGCGCGAAGTTGCCCCGTTCGGGGCTAACCGGACCATGCCCAAATCAGATGTCATGGTCGTGACTCCTCGCCCGAGGGGTTGCCGGTTCCGGGGGCGGACGAGCGTCGCCGAGGTGGAGTCGGCGACGAGATGTTCCAGAATCCAGGAGGTTCCGTTGCGATCCCTTGCCCGTCGCGGAGTTGCGAGACTCAGCGCGGCCATGCTCGCGGTCAACTGCACCTACGGTGCCCCCGAAACCTGCTACTACATCGGCGATGCGAGGAACGATCGCGCCTCGTCCGAGTCGTGGGGCTAGGAGGGACCATGAGATTGAGCAACTGGGCAGGCGGCGTGCTCGGCGCAGTCGCGGTGGCAGGACTATTGACCTTTGCCAACGTCGCGGCAGCGAACAGCACAGGCTCGCTCGCTGAACCGGGCCCGCAGGAGACGTCGGCAGTGCAGAACGCGGCAGAACAGAACGCGACCTTCGGCGACAGGCCCTACTGCGCGACGCAGGCCGTGGCGATCGCCAAGGGCACCGACCTGAGTCCCTCCGGCGTCGCCTCCGCTGAGACCCAGGCCGCACTATCGGCCGCGGGCGCTACCCCGCAGAGCGACTGCTTCGCAACCGACGAGGAGGCGCGGCGGTTCATCGAGGGACAGTAGAAGCCCGATGAGGGTGGAGTTCGTCTACGGGGTGGGCGCGACGAGCGCCCACCCCGCTTCATCTTCTGCGGGCAACTCCGTGCGCTCGCGCGGCTCGTGGTCATGTCCCTGACGTGCGCGCCATGCGCTAGTCCGCATCCACTTGGAGCTCAACGGCGTAGCCGAGGTTCGCGGCGGCGGACGGGCACGGCGGACACCACGGTGATCAGCAGTAGGGCCGCCTGGACGATGAGCAAGGCGGGACGGGCGCCGTTCGGCAGCCAGATCCGCACGTCCGACGCCTCGATGGGCACGGCGACGGCGACCAGGTGACCCCAGGCCCGCACGATCGGCGCGGGCTCGCCGTTGACGGTCGCCCGCCAACCGTCCTCATCATTGGCCGCCAGCACGAGCAGGCGGCCGTCTCCGCCGGACGACACCCGCACCGCGACGGTGGGCGCTGCCGCGCTCACCGGGGCCACGGCCGCCGGGTCGGGCGTGGTCG
>DASVLX010000202.1:0-2391 GCA_036384655.1 Pseudonocardiaceae bacterium | reverse complement strand
AGCTTCCAGCTCGGGTTCGGTGCCAAGGCCAGCAGGCCTTCGTCGACCGCGGCGAAAGCGATCTGCGCGTCGGGGACCGGCTTGCCATCCTGCGTGACCCGAAGCTTCACCTGCGCACTCTGGCGAATCCCATACTGGGGTTGCTGAGGCACCACCTCGACCTGCAAGCGATGCTTAGCCTGCCCGATCTCGATGGCCGCCATGCCGAACTTGAAGGAGGGTTTGGACAGGTCGACCATGGCCGTCGGCGGCTGGTAATCGCCGGAGGCCCGCCACTCACGCCACCAGTTGACCGGCTCGCGCCATCCCCAGGAGAAGAACGAATACCAGGGCACGTCACGCAAACGCCCCCGAAGGACCATCACGCCGACGTAGGCGTTCGGTGTCCAATTGCGGTCGATCTTCAAATCCAACCAGGGATCACGGCCCGAGAGCCGCCGCACCTCGCTGTGGAGCACCCCTTCGCGTTCGACGGTGATCAGCGCGGTCGCCTCCCGGTAAGGCATGCGCACCTGGAAGCGGGCCGTCTCGCCCGGCTCATAGCGACGGCGTTCCGGGATCACGTCGATGCGGTCGTCGTTGTCCTGGGCGAACCACAGTTCACCGGCTCGCGTCACCCACAACGAGCGAGCGGCGCGCGCAGTGCGGCCACCCTCGTCCGCCGCCGAACCGAGCAGTTCGACCTGGCCGCCCTGGTTCAGCTTGATTTCGCAGCGCATCAGTCCCATGGCGTCGGTCTTGCCGCTGCAGAGCTCTCCCAGGTCCTTCAGCTGGCGCTGATGCTCGTAGGCGTAGAAGCCTCCCACCAGACGCTTGCGCGTGCTCAGCGTCTGGATCTGACGCGCGCCCACGCTGATCTTCTGATTCGCGAGCGGCTTGCCGTTCGTGTCCAGCGCCACCGCCTGGATCTGCAAGGGCTGTCCGTTGGCGACCCAGCTCGGTGCGCGCAGGCCCACGACCACGTTCGCCGGCCACACGACTTGCGAAGCCGCACGCGTGTGCGTCTGGCCATCGGGATCCCGGTAGCTCAGCTCCACGCGCAGCTCGGATGGCCGGTCCACGGTGCCCTTCAGCGGCACCTTGAACTGGATCCCGCCTTTCGCGTCGGTCTGCAAGGCGAGCTTGTCGAGCAACAACCGGCTCGTGCCGACCGGACCGCCTGGAGCTTCGTCATCACCCGGGTCGCTTTCGCTCCCGCTGTCCGGCCCCTGCGCGGAGGGAGGATCGAACACGAAGTCCTCGAATCCTGGAAACTGGGCCCATCGAGCCTGCAACAGCGCACTCACCTCGGTCGCCGTCTTGGCCATCGGACCGCCGGCCATGAAGTTCAATTGCGCCGCCCAGGATTGCTCCTGCGCGCCGGGGGCAGGAGACTTCGGTGGAATCAGTCGCGCATCGACCAGCGGCACGCGGAACTCTTCCACCTTCACGCCGCCGCTGTCCCAACTCCGCGGTCCCGCCGTTTCGCCGCTGCGCTCCATCACGAAGCGATAGCGTCCCAGCTTCGCGTCCGCGGGGACCTTCCAGGAACTCACGGCGTAGCGTGCCCCCTCCCAGCGCAGGTCCAGCGAGGCGACATCCTCGCCCGTCCCTTCGAACTGGATCCTCAGCCTGTTTGGCAGTTGATCCGCAGAAGGGTCGGAGAGCCCCTGGACCGTCTCCAGACGGAAAAAATGCTTCATGGAGACCGTCTCACCGGCCCGCAGGAGAGGCCGATCGGTCACCGTGTGCGCCCGTGCGGCGCGTTCAGAACCCCAGGCGACGGGCACGTTGAAACGCCACGGCTCGATGCCACGACTCCAACCGCTGAACATGAAGGCCATGTCCTGCGGCTTACCAGGCTGATCAAGCCGCGCCGTGATGAAGAGCCCCGACTCGGCAATGCACTCGCCACGCCCTCGATCTGCATCGAGGTTGGGGCGATCGATGCTTGCAAGTCCTCGCGAGTCGGTCCGCCCCGTCCACAGGGACTTGCCCCGACAGTCATACACCGACACCTGCGCCGATTCGACCGGACGACCTCCATCGAGCGAGGTCACCCAGACAAGGCTATCGTCTTTTCCCAGCTTGAAGTGCAGACCGAGATTGGTGACCAGGGTTCCGGTCCGGACGAACATCGGCTGAACGGGGTCGAGCAGCGATTGTCCGAGCTTCGGCGACTTCAGCTCGAGCACGTGATAGCCCGGTTGCGACAGCGGAATGCCGATCACGTCGATCGCCTTGTCCGGATTCGGTGGCGGTACCGTCATCGACTGCAGATCCGCCGCGCCCTTCAACCATTCGGACTTGCGGTCTTCCCATTCGTTCTGCTTGTGCAGCCGACCGTACCAACGAAGGATGTCAACGTCGTCGCTGATGCGCTTGATGCGTAGATGTCCGCCAGAACGCGGT
>DASVLX010000201.1:0-6707 GCA_036384655.1 Pseudonocardiaceae bacterium | reverse complement strand
CGGCACTCGGCACTGTCCGCAGGCCAGGCCGGGCACATAGCCCCGGCGCGGCACCTGGATCAGCACCGGGGCGGCCGCCGCGAGGGCTGCCCGGGCGGCCTGGAACGCGATGGATGGCAGCCGCGCGGCCCGGGCGGCCGGGTCGCGGGCCAGCTGGGTGTCGGTCTCGCCGATCGCGGTGACCCGTGGTGCCGCCGCCCGAACCGTGTCTCGGGGGGCGACGATCTCGTGCGCCCAGTTGCTGTCCACCAGTAGCTGGGACTCGGCGGTGCGGGCGAAGCCCGCGATCAGCAGTGCCGCGCCGGTCTGGTGACAGCGCTGCGCCAGGACGTCCCGGACATGCGGGCCGGGCGCGCGGGGCTCGGCGTGCAGGTCGTCGCCGTCGTCCCAGACGACGAACAGCCCGGGGTCGGCGATCGGGGCGAACATCGCGGCACGGGTGCCGATGACGACCCGCACGGTGCCGCGCCGCACCGACAGCCAGCGCCGGTACCGCTCGGCCGGGCCGAGATCGGCGGACAGCGCGACCACGGCACTCTCCCCGAGCAGTTCGCGGCAGGCCGCGTGCAGCCGGGTGACATCGCGGTGGTCGGGCACGACCAGCAGCGCGCCCCGGCCCACGCTGGCGGCCTCGGCGGCGACCTCGGCGAGCCGGGTGGGCCAGTCCTCCATCGGCAGTGCCTGCCACACCGCCCGGGCCGGTCGCCCGGCCCGCACCGCCTCCGCGTAGGACGGTCCGAGGGGGTAGCGGCGCCAGCCGGTCAGATCCGGTGCGGCCGGCGGCACGGCGGGCTCCCCCGGCGGCTCCTTCTCGACCCTGGCATGTCGCGGCGGCACCGCCAGCCGCAGCACGTCGGCCAGGGTGCCGGCGTACCGGTCCGCGATCACCCGGGCCAGCCGCGCGATCTCCGGCGAGAGCACCGGCTCCGGCGAGACGACCCGCTCCAGGAACAGCAGCTTGCCCTGATGCTGGGACTGCTCGACCCGGTCGAGCAGGTAACCGTCGACGAGTTGACCGGCGAACCGCACCCGTACCCGGCAGCCGGGCACGGCGTCGGCGTCCAGGGTGTCCGGCACCCGGTAGTCGAAGGGCCTGTCGAGGTGGGCCAGCGGCATGTCCACGGCGATCCGGGCCACCGACCGGCTCTCGGCCGGCCGTCGCTCCCCTCGCCCTACACCTCGGTTCGCCGTTTTCCCGCTGGTCACCTAGCGTGTTTATCACGTTTGCCGGTACCCTGAGGGTCGTACTGCCGCACCCGAAGGGGGAATGGCGATGTTGGCCCCAGCCTACCGTGATCAGTGGGTCGAGGACATTCTCGCCGTGCACGACGAACTCGACGTGCCCGAGGGTCACAAGGCCGAGGTCATTGAGGGCAACATAGTCGTGTCACCATCGCCGTCGCGACGTCACGGGCTGATCTCGTGGCTCCTGCAGGCCCAGATCAGCGGCCACCTGCCCACCGGGCTGGTCCCCACGAACAACATCACCGTGGACCTGACGGCCACCGGTGAGCGATACATCCCGGATCTGCTGGTCGTGGACGAGGACGCGCTGCGCAGTGACGAGTGGCTGTTGCCGGTGTCGGATGCCGAACTGGTCGTCGAGATCGTGTCGCCGTCGAGCGCGCGGGACGACCGGGTGAGCAAGGTCCGTGGTTACGCTGCCTCCGGGGTGCCGATCTACCTGCTGGTCGATCCGCTGGAGAGGGCCATCACGCTCTTCACCGAGCCGTCGGGCAAGTGTTACCAGCAGGTGCATCGGGTGGCGTTCGGCAAGCCGATCACGCTGCCCGCGCCCTACGACGTGACGATCGACTCCTCGGGCTTCGGCATCTGAAACAGAAGCACCGCGCCCGCCCGGTGGTCCGGACGGGCGGCAGGCACTTCAGGAGCCGGCGGCGGTGCGCAACGCGTCGACGCGGTCGGTGTGCTCCCAGGGCAGGTCGATGTCGGTACGGCCGAAATGCCCGTATGCGGCGGTGGGGGCGTAGATGGGCCGCAGCAGGTCCAGGTCCCGGATGATCGCGGCCGGTCGCAGATCGAACACCTCGTTGATGGCCGACTGGATCTTGGTCGGGTCCACCGTCTCGGTGCCGAAGGTCTCCACGAACAGACCGACCGGCGCGGCCTTGCCGATCGCGTAGGCGACCTGCACCTCAACCCGCGACGCCAGCCCGGCGGCGACCACGTTCTTGGCCACCCAGCGCAGCGCGTAGGACGCGGACCGGTCCACCTTCGACGGGTCCTTGCCCGAGAAGGCGCCGCCGCCGTGCCGAGCCATGCCGCCGTAGGTGTCCACGATGATCTTGCGGCCGGTCAGCCCGGCGTCGCCCATCGGGCCGCCGATGACGAACCTGCCGGTCGGGTTGACCAGCAGCCGCACATCGCCAGCGTCCAGGCTCAGGTTCTCGATCTCCGGGTTCATGACCTGCTCACGCACGTCCACCGCGAGCAGGTTCTCCAGGTCGATGCCGTCGGCGTGCTGGGTGGACACCACCACGGTGTCCAGCCGCACCGGCGTGTCCCCGGCGTACTCGATGGTCACCTGGGTCTTGCCGTCCGGACGCAGGTAGGGCAGCGAGCCACTCTTGCGCACCGCCGTCAGCCGCTTCGCCAGCCGGTGGGCGAGGGCGATCGGCAGCGGCATCAGCTCCGGGGTGTCGGTGCAGGCATAACCGAACATCAGGCCCTGGTCACCCGCGCCCTGTCGGTCGATGTCGTCCAGCGCGTTCTCCAACCGCGTCTCGTACGCGGTCTCGACGCCCTGGGCGATGTCCGGGGACTGCGACCCGATGGCCACGTTCACCCCGCAGGACCGGCCGTCGAAGCCCTTCGCCGACGAGTCGTAGCCGATGTCGAGGATCTTGTCCCGGACGATCGTGGGGATGTCCGCGTAGCTCTCGGTGGTCACCTCACCGGCCACATGAACCTGACCGGTGGTGATCAGCGTCTCGACGGCCACCCGTGATCGTGGGTCCTTGACCAGCAACGCGTCCAGGATCGAGTCACTGATCGCATCGCAGATCTTGTCTGGATGCCCCTCGGTCACGGACTCCGACGTAAACAGCCTGCGGCTCGACTGACTCACGACACTCCCCGAATCAACAGGTGGATCCCACTCGACAGGTTACTTCCAGATCGTCCGGCTACTCATCGTCGAGACAACAACGGACGCACGTTGTCCCATACTTTGGTCGCCAGTTGACTCTTGGAACCCAGTGGTAGGGGCAGTTCGCTGCCGTCCGAGGCGAGCAGCCAGCCTGAGTTGTGCTCGACCTCGAACGCGAGGCCGTCGCCGACCGCGTTGACGACCAACAGGTCGACACCCTTGCGGACGAGTTTGGCGCGGGCGTGGTCGAGGACGTCGGCGCGCGAGTCGCCGGTCTCCGCCGCGAAGCCCACGATGACCTGACCCTCACGCCGGGCCGTGACCAGTTCGGCCAGAATGTCCGGATTCCGGGTCAGCTCCAGCGGAGCTGGCTCCGCGTCGGTCTTCTTGATCTTGTGCTCGGCCCGGTGCGTCGGCCGGAAGTCGGCCACCGCCGCCGCCATCACCACCGCGTCCGCGTCCGCCGCCGCCTTGTGCGCGGCGTCCCGCATCTGTTCCGCGGTGCTCACCCGGACAACGCTCACACCGGCCGGTTCGGGCAGGTCCAGGGTGTGCGCCGCGATCAGGGTGACCTGCGCGCCGCGCGCCGCGGCGGTCCGCGCCAGCGCGTAGCCCTGCTTGCCGGACGACCGGTTGCCCAGGTAGCGGACGGGGTCCAGGGGTTCGCGGGTGCCGCCCGCAGACACCATGACGCGGACGCCCTCCATGTCCCGGGGCAGCGCGTGCGGGTCGGCGAGCAGCAGCCTGGCGAGGTGGATGATCTCGACCGGGTCGACGAGCCGGCCCTTGCCGCTGTCCGCACCGGCCAGCCGGCCGCTGGCGGGATCGGTCACGATGGCGCCGCGGGAGCGCAGCAGGGCCACGTTGTCCCGGGTCGCCGGGTGCTCCCACATCTCGGTGTGCATGGCCGGGAAGAACACCACCGGGCAGCGCGCCGTGAGCAGCGCCGCGGTGAGCAGGTCGTCGGCACGGCCGTGCGCGGCCCGGGCCAGCAGATCGGCGGTCGCCGGGGCCACCACCAGGAGGTCGGCACGCTGGCCGAGCCGGACATGCGGCACCTCGTCGGCGTCCGCGAACACCCCGGTCTGCACCGGGTGGCCGGACAACGCCTCGAAGGTGGCCGCGCCGACGAACCGCAGCGCCGCCTCGGTGGGCAGCACCCGGACGTCGTGGCCGGACTCGGTCAGGCCACGCAGCACCTCGCACGCCTTGTAGGCGGCGATCCCGCCGCCTACCCCCAGGAGAACGCTGGGCCGGTTGGTCACTCGCCCTCGGTGTGTTCGAGAAGGCCGGCGTGGATCTCGCGCAGCGCGATGGACAACGGCTTCTCACGCGGGCCGGGCTCGACCAGCGGGCCGACGTATTCGAGCAGTCCCTCGGACAGCTGGGCGTAGTAGTCGTTGATCTGCCGCGCGCGCTTGGCAGCGAAGATGACCAGCGCGTACTTCGAGCTGACCTGCTCAAGCAGGTCGTCGATCGGCGGGTTGGTGATGCCCTCCGGTGTGTCCATCTGGACAGCGGCCGACGTGGGAGTAGTCACGTGCGCATCGCTCCTGCGATCAGATTGGGGCGGTCCGCGGAGTTCAGGCGGACCCGTTGCTGGCTGGAGAGCCAACAATCAAGGTTAGCAAGTCTTCCGCGGCGTGTTGCACGTCGTCATTGATGATCTCGACGTCAAATTCGTCACGGGCGGCCAGTTCCTCCCTGGCCGTGCGCAGCCGGCGGTCGATCATCTCGCGCGACTCGGTGCCGCGACCGACCAACCGGCGCACCAGATCCGGCCAGCTCGGCGGCGCGATGAACACCGTCAGGGCCTCGGGCATCGCGCGGCGGACCGCCCGGGCGCCCTGCAGGTCGACCTCCAGCAGGGCGGGACGGCCGGAGGCCAGTCGCCGCTCGATGGGTTCTCGGGGGGTGCCGGACCGGTGCGAGCCGCCGTGTACCGCGGCCCACTCGAGCAACTCGCCCCGCTCGATCATGCGGTCGAACTCGGCATCGGAGATGAAGTGATAGTCGCGGCCATCGATCTCACCGGATCGCCTGGCCCGCGTGGTGACCGAGACGCTGAACCACAGATCCGGATACAACTCACGCAGCCGGTGAACCACACTGGTCTTGCCTACGCCAGAGGGGCCGACCAGAACGACCAGCCGACCCCTCTCGCTGGGTGTTCCGCTCACTCGCCGCTGAACTCGGCGAGCAGCGCCTTGCGCTGCCGGTCACCCAGGCCGCGCAAACGGCGGCTTGTCGCGATTTCCAGGCGCTCCATGATCTGCGCCGCCCGTACCTTGCCGACACCCGGCAGGGACTCAAGCAGCGCGGAGACCTTCATCTTGCCCAGGACCTCGTCATTGTCGGCGGCGGCTAGCACGTCTTTGAGGTTAGTGCCGCCTCGCTTGAGGCGCTCCTTGAGCTCTGCCCGGACGCGACGAGCGGCAGCCGCCTTCTCCAGCGCTGCGGCCCGCTGCTCCTCGGTCAGCTGGGGAAGGGCCACGATCTCCTCCGTGGGGGTGGGTTTCTCCGAATCGGTGCCGCGACCGTACCGACAGTGAGCGAACGGGGACAACATGGGTAGTAGATGCCGCCATGGTGTTTTTCCGATCTCACCGAACCACCCGAACGGGTGATCCAGTTCCTCGGTCTTGGTCGCAGCGTGGCAAGTCCTATCAAGAACTTCCCACGGCTTGATTACCACCACCGGTTCAGCCGCGCGAGACCCTCGGTGATATAGGACCATATTGGATTTCACGAAGATCACTCCGTGTGATCGTCCGGTACCCCATTGCCGCAGTACAGCGGGGTCTATCCACCGTTTGCCAGAGCGTCGCGAACACGGAGCGCAGCATCCCGCAGATCGACAACCCGCGGCCCGTGTCGCAACACGTCGCGTGACGAGGAGGGTAGAACGCCCGGCAGCGTGGGTCCGAACAGTGCCCGCAGTCGATCGACGGTGCCGCCCTGGGCACCGAAGCCCGGGGCCAGGATCGGACCGTTGAGGGCCGAAATGTCCAGATCCAATCGATCAAGTGTGGCACCAATCACAACCCCTATGCCCCCAAGGGGATGTAGGCCGAGGTTCCGTTCGGCGGCAGCGTCCACCACGGCCTGCGCCACCGTCCGCGACCTCTCCGCCGGCACGGTGTGCGCCAACAGAGCGCGCTGCACGGTCGGGCCCTCCGGGTTCGAGGTCGCCGCGAGCACGAAGACGCCCCGGCCGGTCTCTCCGGCCAGCCGCACCGCAGGCTCCAGCGAACCGAAGCCGAGATACGGCGAGAGCGTCACCGCGTCACCGGCCAGTGGCGCCCCGTCGGCCAGGAAGGCGCGCGCGTAGGCGTCCATCGTGGACCCGATGTCGCCGCGCTTGGCGTCGACGAGAACCAGCGTGCCGGAGTCGCGGAAGCCGGCGATCACCCGCTCCAGCACGGCGATTCCGGCGGATCCGTACGACTCGAAGAAGGCCGCCTGTGGCTTCACCACGGCCACGTGACCGGCGAACGCCTCAACACACCGCAGGGCGAACGTTCGCAGCCCCTCGACGCTGCTGGGCAGGCGCCAGGCGTCCAGCAGGCCCGGATGTGGATCGATACCGACGCACAAC
>DASVLX010000200.1:0-10822 GCA_036384655.1 Pseudonocardiaceae bacterium | reverse complement strand
TGGCGGTGCGTTCCGCCGCCGCCGGTTCGGGCTTCGGCTCCTCCGGCTGTTCTGGCTGGTGGGAGCCGGCCGGCGGCTCGGGCTCGGGTTCGACGGTCTCCAGCGCGTCCTTCAGCGCGGTTTCGAACGAGGTCTGGATCGCGGGTTCGAACAGGCTGGTCGTCGCGACCCTGGTGGACTCGCCGTGTGCCGGCTCGTCGTACGGCTCCGAGTACGCGCCGGCGGGCACGGGTTCGGCTTCCTCCGGCTGGTAGTCCCGGTCGAGCGCCTGCAGGCGGGTCGCGGCCGACTCGGCGTGCTCATCCCGCCAGGCCAGTTCCCCTTCGAGATCCCGGGCACGCCGGCTCGCCGGGCGGGCGAGCAGCAACCACGTGAGCAGGACCCCCACGACGAAACCAACCACGCAGGCGAACCACACCTGGCCGAAGATCCACATTACCGGACGTTCCTCCCTGCCCGGACCCACCGATCGGGGCACGGTCTCCGAGTGGTGGTAGGGCGACCCGATACCCACCGTGCGTGCGGTAGCACAGTCTGCCAGCCGGGAACATCCTCCCCCATCGGGGGTATGTCAGTCAGCTGGTTCGGTCAACCAGGTAATCGGTCATCGCCCGCAACGCGTCCCGGGCGGAGCAGGCCGGCAGTGTCGCCAGCTCGGCTCTGGCCCGATCGGCGTAGTCGGCCAGGGATTTGCGGGTTCGCTCCAGGGCCTGCGAGTCACGCAGCAGGCCCAGCGCCTCGGTCACCAGATCATCGTCGGTGATCGGGCCGGCCAACAGGGTCCGCAGCCGGGCATTGGCCGGGTCCATGTCGGCCTGGGCGTACAGGGTCGGCAGGGTGGGCACACCCTCGCGCAGGTCCGTGCCGGGCGTCTTGCCCGACTCGGTCGGCGGCGAGGTGATGTCGATGATGTCGTCACCGATCTGGAACGCGGCCCCGACGATCTCGCCGTACCGGCGCAGCGCCTCGATCCGCCGCTCGTCGGCGCCCGAACTCATCGCGCCGAACCGCGCGGCGGTGGCGATCAGCGAACCGGTCTTCTGGTCGATCACCGACAGGTAGTGCGCGATCGGGTCCTCGCCGGCCGACGGGCCGACGGTCTCCCGCATCTGGCCGGTCACCAGCTCGGCGAACGTCTCGGCGATGATCCGGGCCGCCAACGGGCCAAGATCGGACACCAGCCGGGAGGCGTTGGCGAACAGGTAGTCGCCGGCCAGGATGGCGACCGCGTTGTCCCACCGGGCGTTGGCGCTGGCGGCACCGCGCCGCATGGTCGCCTCGTCCATCACGTCGTCGTGGTACAGCGTCGCGATGTGCACGAGTTCGACGGAGGCGGCCGCGGTGATGACATCCGGCTTGCCCGGATCGCCGAACTCGGCGGCGAGCAGGGCCAGCATCGGCCGGACCCGCTTGCCACCCGCCTCCATCAGGTGCGAGGCGGTGGCGCGGATGAACTCGATGTCGCTGGACACGACGGTGTGCAGGACGTCCTCGACCTGATCCAGCCCACGCTTGAGCCGCCCGGCCAGTTCGAGGTCGGGCAGCTCGAAGCGGAGTGCCTTGTCGCCGGTTGTCGTCGCCGGCGGGTTGCCAGTCACGAGCGCCCCCAAGGTTCCGTCAGAGGGCGAATCCACCGCCACCGGCCCAACTCAGGACGGCCGCCGGCCACACGCCCAACACGAGTGTCACGATGACGCCCAGCGTAATGGCCGTGGTCGTGAATACGCCCGGCACGCTCACGGTAGGCCCGTCCGGGGCCGGTTCGCTGAAGTACATCAGCACGATCACGCGCAGGTAGAAGAAGGCCGCGACCGCGCTGGCGATCAACGCGACCACCACGAGCGGTGCCATGCCATCCGCCAACGCCGCCGAGAAGATCACGAACTTTCCGACGAAACCGCTGGTCAACGGCACACCGGCGAGAGCGAGCAGCAGGAACGTCATCACGCCGGCGAGCAGCGGCGACCGCTTGGCCAGCCCGGCCCAGGCGGAAAGGTGAGAAGCCTCACCATCGGCGGTCCGGACCAGGGTCACCACACCGAACGCGGCGAGCGTCGTGAAGCCGTAGGTGAGCAGGTAGAACAGCGTTCCGGACAGTCCGCGTCCGGTCAGCGCGATCGCGCCGACCAGCAGGAAGCCGGCGTGTGCGATCGACGAGTAGGCGATCATGCGCTTGACATCGGTCTGGGTCAGGCCAAGCAGGGCGCCGATGAACATCGACACGATCGCGACCGCCCACATGACGCCGCGCCATTCCCAACTGGTCGCCTGGAAGGCCACGGTCAGCACCCGGAGGATGCCACCGAACGCGGCGATCTTGGTGCACGCGGCCATGAACGCGGTGACCGGAGTCGGCGCGCCCTGGTAGACGTCCGGGGTCCAGGCGTGGAACGGGCCAACCGAGCCCTTGAACAGCAGGCCCACCACCAGCAGGCCGAGGCCGCCGTAGAGCAGCAGGTCGGACCGGTTGGTGCCGGCCGCGGCGTGCGCGATGTCGGACAGCCGCACCGAGCCGGCGTAGCCGTACAGCAGGGCCAGGCCGTACAGGAAGAAGGCCGAGGCGAACGCACCGAGCAGGAAGTACTTGATGGCCGCTTCCTGGGACAGCAGCCGGCGCCGCCGGGCCAGTCCGGCGAGCAGGTACAGCGGCAGGCTCAGTACCTCAAGCGCCACGAACATGGTCAGCAGATCGTTGGCCGCGCAGAACACCATCATGCCGGCCAGCGCGAACAGCGTGAGCGGGAAGACCTCGGTCTTCATGATGCGGTCGCTGCCCGCGGACGCCGGCTGGCGGTGCAGCAGCCGGTCGATCGTGGTGCCCGGGTACGCCGACGACGAGGCCACGAAGTAGCCACCGCGTTCCACCGTGCGGTCCGCGATCAGCAGCACCGCGGCGAACCCGAGTGCCAGCTCGGTGCCCCAGAGGAACAGTGCCGGGCGGTCCACCGCGATGGTGCCGGCCAGTGTGGTGGTGCCGGCGGTCGGCGCGTGCTGGAAGTACACACCCAGCGCGATCCCGGCCACCACCAGCGCGGCCACCGTCAGCGTGAGCTGCAGCGCCCAGCGCTGTGTCCGGGGCAGGAATGCCTCGAACAGCACCCCGACGCAGGCCGCGCCCAGCAGGATGAGCACCGGCGCGATGGCGCCGTAGTTCACCGCTGGCGCGGTGATCGCCCCGGTGGTGGCGACCAGGTGCGCGATTGAACTGCCCGGCACGATTACCTGCCTCCCTGCACACTACTGATCGAGGTCAACGTCGCACTGACGCTCGGCCCCACGATGTCCAGCAACGGCTTCGGGAAGAAGCCGACGACCAAGATGATCACAATGAGCGGGGCGAGGACCCAACGCTCACGGGCACTGAGGTCGTGGATGCCCCGCTTGGCCCCGACGGCGGGGTCCTGCGCGGCGCCGGGCCCGCCGGCGACACTGACCAGCGCGTTACCGCGCACCGCCCCGGTCATGATCCGCTGGTACAGCCACAGCACGTACAGCGCCGCGAGAATCATGCCGACCGCGCCGAGGATCGTGTACACCGGCTCGGTCGGGAAGGCGCCCAGCAGCACCAGGAACTCACTGATGAACGAGTTCGTGCCCGGCAGCGACATGGCACTCAACCCGGCGAGCAGGAACAGGCCGCCCAGCAACGGGGTGACCTTGAACATCCCGCCGTAGTCCTCGACGAGGACCGAGCGACCGCGCACCGCGATCATGCCGATCACCAGCAGCAGCATGCCGGTCGCGATGCTGTGGTTGAACATGTATGTGGCGGCACCCACCACGCTCTGCTGGGTGAAGGCGAACACGCCCAGGGCCATGAACCCGAAGTGGGCGATGGACACGTAGGCGATGAACCGCTTCATGTCGCTCTGTCCGGCCGCCAGCATGGCTCCGTAGAGAATGCCGGCCACGGCCAACACGAGCAGCAGCGGTGCCAGGGTCTTACTGGCCTCCGGGGTGAGCGGCAGGCTGTAGCGCAGGAACCCGAAGATACCGACCTTGTCCAGCACGCCGACCAGGATCACGCCGACGCCGATCGGCGCCTCCGCGGTGGCGTCCGGCAGCCAGGTGTGGAACGGAACCAGCGGAGCCTTGATCGCGAAGGCGAAGAAGAAGCCCATGAACAGCCAGATCTGGGTGGACTTCGGGGCGTGGCTCACCAATGTCGTCAGGGTGGCCCAGTCGGTGGTGCCCGTGCCGGTGACGGACTGGGCGTAGGCCCAGCAACCGATCACCGAGGCCAGCATCAGCAGACCGCCGAGGAACGAGTAGAGGAAGAACTTCATCGCCGCGTACTGCCGGCGGGCGCCGCCGTAGTTCCCGATGAGGAAGTACATCGGGATCAGCATGACCTCGAACAGCACGTAGAAGACGAAGAGGTCGGTGGCCGAGAACACGCCGATCACCAGTGCCTGGAGCACCAGCACCAGGGAGAAGAAGCCGGCCGCCGAACGACCCTCGGGCAGCTTGTCGGCCCAGGACGCGCCGATCACCACCGGCACGATGATCGAGATCATCACCAGCATGATCAACGCGATGCCGTCGACCCCGAACGCGAGTTTCACGCCGAGGCCGGGGATCCAGTCGGCCGAACCGGACAACTGGATCCGTGCTCCGCTGGCGTGGTAGACGCCCAGCGCCACCAGGGCGAGCACCAGCTCGACCCCGGCGAACCCCATCGTCACCCACTTGGCCAGCTGGTCACTGCGCCGAAGGAACGCCACCACCAGGCTGCCGACGAGCGGCACCAGCAGCAGGGCGAGCAGGAGCGGGAACCCGGACGACGAGACGCTTACCGCGCCCGCCGCCTCGACGGCACTGCTCACCGAAGTTAGGGCACTCACTGGACTCACTAGAACCTCACCACGATCAGTGCGGCGACCAACAGGACCGCGCCGCCCAGCATGCTCAGCGCGTAGGAGCGGACGAAGCCCGTTTGCAACTTGCGCAACCGGCTGGAAGTGCCACCGAACGCCGCGGCGACACCGTTGACGACACCGTCGACGCCCTTGTTGTCGGTGTAGACCAGGGCGCGGTCGAGCCAGACGCCCGGCCGGGCGACCAGCGCCTCGTTCAGGGCGTTGTCGTACAGGTCGTTACGGGCGGCACGGACCGGCCAGGACACCGGCTCGGGCCGGGTGACCGGCACCGGCTTGCGGGCGATCAGCAGGTAGGCGATCAGGATGCCGATCAGCATGACCACCACGTCGAGCACGGTGATCACGGTCGAGGACAGCACCGGGTTCTCCTCGGTCCGCAGCACGCCCAGGGACGGCGTCAACCAGCTCGACAGCGTGCCACCGAGCGTGAAGTAGGCGCCCGCGCCGATCGACCCGATGGCCAGGATGATCATCGGGACGGTCATCACCCTGGGTGCCTCGTGCGGGTGGAAGTCGTTGCCGTTGGCCGACTTCAGGTTCTCCCAGCGGGCCTTGCCGAAGAACGTCATCAGCATCAGGCGCGTCATGTAGAACGCGGTGATGCCGGCGCCGATCAGGGCGGCACCGCCGAACACCCAGCCCTGCCAGCCGGGCTGGCCGAACGCGGCCTCGATGATCGCGCCCTTGGTGAAGTAACCGGACAGACCCGGGAAGCCGATGATCGCCAGGTAGCCGAGGCCGAAGGTGATCGTGGTGATCGGCAGCTTGCGCCACAGGCCACCGAACTTCCGCATGTCGAGTTCGTCGTCCATGGCGTGCATGACCGAACCGGCGCCGAGGAAGAGTCCGGCCTTGAAGAAGCCGTGTGCCAGCAGGTGCGCGATGCCCAGCGCGAAACCGAACGGGCCCAACCCGACGGCCAGCATCATGTAGCCGATCTGGCTGACGGTGGAGTACGCGAGCACCTTCTTGATGTCGTCGTAGGCGCAACCGATGATCGACCCGATCAGCAGCGTGATGGTGCCGATGATGGTGACCGCCAGCCGGCCGTCCGTCGTCAGGATGTAGATCGGGTTGGCACGGGCGACCAGGTAGACACCGGCGGTCACCATGGTGGCCGCGTGGATCAGGGCGGACACCGGGGTCGGGCCCTCCATGGCGTCCGGCAGCCAGGCCTGCAACGGGAACTGGCCGGACTTACCGCAGGCGCCCAGCAACAGCAGCAGGCCGACGGCGGTCAGCACACCGGGGGAAAGCGTGTGCGCCTGCGCGAACACCTCGGTGAACTGGGTGGTGTGCAGGTGGGTCCAGAGCACGAAGATCGCCAGGGCGAGGCCAACGTCACCGATGCGGTTCATCAGGAACGCCTTCTTCGCGGCGGTCGCCGCGGCCGGCCGGTCCTGGTACCAACCGATCAGCAGGTACGAGGCCAGGCCCACGCCCTCCCAGCCGAGGTACAGGGTCACGAAGCTGTTGCCCATCACCAGGACCAGCATCGAGACCACGAACAGGTTCAGGTAGGCGAAGAACCTGCGCCGGTCCCGATCGTCGTGCATGTAGCCGATCGAGTAGATGTGGATCAGCCCGCCGACGCCGGTGACCAGCAGGGCGAACGTCAGGGACAGCGGGTCGAGCCGCATCCCGATGTCGATGCTGAGGTTGCCTACCGGAATCCAGTCGTAGAGGTGCAGGTTCTGCACCCGCTCCGCGACGGGAAGGCCCGCGGTGTGAATGAACAACACCAAGGCCCAGATGAACGCGAGCACCACCGTCGCGCAGCCAAGCAGGTGGCCCCAACGGTTGGTCCGCCGGCCCCCGACCAGCAGCACCGCGGCGCCCAACGCGGGCAATGCGAGCAGTAGCCAAGCCGCGGCGGACACGCCGCTCGCCGGAACCACCATGTCGTCGGCTCTCCTGAGTGTCCTGGATTGGTCGGGGTCAGTACTTCAACAGGTTGGAATCGTCCACGGAGGACGACCGGCGCGTTCGGAAGATGGCCATGATGATGGCCAGACCGATAACCACCTCGGCAGCGGCGACGACCATCACGAAGAACGCCATCACCTGCCCGTTCAGCGATCCATTGATGCGGGCGAAGGTCACCAGGGCGAGGTTCGCGGCGTTGAGCATCAACTCGATGCACATGAACACCACCACCGCGTTGCGCCGCACCAGAACGCCCACGGCACCGATGGTGAACAACAACGCCGACAGCAACAGGTAGTAGGTCGGGGTCATGACCGCGCCTCTTCCTTGTTCGTCGGGGCCGACTCAGTCTCCTCCGGGGTCTCGGAGCCGGAGGTGAGCGCGTGAGCGTCCGCTTGGTGCTCGGTGCCGGACACCTCGGCGATGTCCTCGACGAACTTGTCCACAGTGGCGGACTCGATGATCGCGGACAGCGAGTCCGGCGCGACCGAACCGTCCGGCAGCAGTGCCGGGGTGGCCACCGAGTTGGAGGTGGCGAACACACCGGGGCCGGGCAGCGGCGAGGGCCGGTCGTGTTCGCCGCGGAACCGCGCCATGACCAGTTCCCGCTGCGACCGCTTGTGCGGCCGGTCCGGCCGGCCGGCGAGCACGATGGCCCCGATCGCGGCGGTGATGAGCAGCGCGGAGGTCAGTTCGAAGGGGAACAGGAAGTCGGTGAACAGCAGCCGGCCGATCTGGTCGACGTTCCCGCCGCCGGTGCTGTTGGGCGTCACCAGGTTGGCCGCGGTGACCTGGATCAGGCCCCGCGCGAAGATCCCCACGATCAGGCCGGCGAGACCGACACCGAAGATCCCGGCCCACAACCGCTGGCCGCGCAGTACCTCGACGACCGAATCCGAGCTGTCCCGCCCGGCCAACATCAGCACGAACAGGAACAGCATCATGATCGCGCCGGTGTAGACGATGATCTGCGCGAAGCCGAGGAACGGCGCCTGCTCGGTGATGTACAGGACGCCCAGGCTCAACATGGTGAGCACCAGCCACAGTGCCGAGTGCACCGCGTTGCGGGAGAACAGCATTCCCAGGGCGCCGAGCAGGGCGATCGGACCCAGGATCCAGAACACCACCGTCTCGGCGACCGACACCTCACTGGCCACCTGTGCTGGCGTCGCCGCCAACAGCAGGCCCGCATGGGCTCCCAGCACACCCAACCCGGTCACTGGCGCTCCTCCCCTGCTACCGCCGTGGTGTCCAGCAGGTAGTAGGCACTCTCGTCATCGCCCAACCGCATCGGGTGCGGCGGCGCCTCCATGCCCGGCTGCAACGGAGCGAGCAGCCGGTCCTTCGTCCAGATCAGGTCCTGGCGGTTGTCATCGGCCAACTCGTAGAAGTTGATCATCGTCAGGGCCCGGGTCGGACACGCCTCGATGCACAGCCCGCAGCCGATGCACCGCAGGTAGTTGATCTGGTAATCCTTGCCGTACCGCTCGCCCGGCGAGTAACGCTCCTCATCGGTGTTGTCGCCAGCCTCGACGAAGATCGCGTCCGCCGGACAGGCCCACGCGCACAGCTCACAGCCGACACACTTCTCCAGCCCGTCCGGGTGCCGGTTGAGCTGGTGCCGGCCGTGGTAGCGCGGCGCGGGGGGCGGGAAGTTCTCCGGGTATTCCTCGGTGACGACCTTCTTGAACATGGTCGAGAAGGTGACGCCGAATCCCTTCAGCGCATCAAACATCCCCATGACCAGGCTCCTTTGCGGACGTTCCGGCATTGCCACCGGCTCCGGCCGACACCGCCGGTCGTTCGGCGGTCTCTGTCTCGACCGTGTGGCGACGGGTGCGGCGCTTCAGGCTCGGCGGCTGCAGGTCAAGCGGCGGCACCGGGAATCCACCACCGGAGAGCTCGATCCGCTTCTCCGACACGGTTCGTTGCGGCACCGCGAAGGCGACCACGAGGGCGATCACCACGATGATGCCGAGGCCGGTCAGCACCACCGGGGCCGTGAAGCCGTAGGCGGACTTGACGTCCCGGACCGCGATGACGACCAGGATCCACACCAGGCTGACCGGCACCAGGAACTTCCAGCCCAGTCGCATGAACTGGTCGTAGCGGAACCGGGGCAGGGTGCCGCGCAGCCAGATGAAGACGAACAGGAAGATCAGCGTCTTGATGATGAACCAGACCGCCGGCAGCCAACCGCTGTTCGCACCGGACCACAGCGACAGCGGCCAGGGCGCCCGCCAACCACCGAGGAACAGGGTGGTCGCCACGCAGGACACCACGACCATGTTCACGTACTCGGCGAGGAAGAACAGCGCGAACTTCAGGGAGCTGTACTCGGTGTGGAAACCACCGACGAGTTCGGACTCGGCCTCGGGGAGGTCGAACGGCGCCCGGTTGGTCTCACCGACCATCGAGATCAGGTAGATCAGGAAGCTCGGGATGAGAATCCAGAAGTACCAGCCGTTCTGCTGGGCCGCGACGATGTCCGCGGTGGACAGCGAGTGCGCCTGGATGATGACCGCGACGATGGACAGGCCCATCGCGACCTCGTAGGAGATCACCTGCGCGGCCGACCGCAGCGAACCGAGCAGCGGGTACGGCGAACCGGACGACCAACCGGAGAGCACCACGCCGTAGACACCCAGCGAGGAACAGGCCAGCACCACCAGTAGGCCGACAGGCAGGTCCACCAGCTGGATCATCGTCTGATGCCCGAACATCGAGACCTGCGGCCCGAACGGGATCACCGCGAACGCCAGGAAAGCGGGGATCGTGGAGACGATCGGCGCGATGAAGTACACCGCGAAGTCAGCCATGGTCGGACGGATGTCCTCCTTGAAGGCCAACTTGAGACCGTCCGCCAGGGACTGCAACCAGCCGTGCGAGCTGATCCGGTTCGGGCCCGGGCGCTGCTGCATCCGGCCGACGATCTTGCGTTCCCAGACGATCATGAACAGGGTCATGACGACACCGAACGCGAACAGCACGATGACCTTGATGATGGTCAGCCACACCGGGTCCCCGGCCAGGATCCTGGCCGCGTCCCCCGGGGTGTAGGTGGACAGCGGAAGTCCGCCGCCCAGGGCGGTGTGATCGATCATTCGGCACCTCCGGCCGGCCCCACGGTCACGACAGCGCCATGTCCGGCGCCGAGGTCACGGTGCACCGCGCTGCGCGGTGAGTTCTCCGGCAGCCACACGACATCCTCCGGCAGATCCGCCTCGTCGGCCGGCAGCGTAACCGAGCCGTGCTCGGTGGCGACCGTCACCAACTCGCCGAACTGGACGCCCAGTTTGGCGGCGGTGGCCTGGGAGAGTTTCGCGGTCACCGCGCGGGCGGTGGCGGCCAGATGCGGTTCGCCCTCCTGCAACCTGCCGTTGTCCAGCAGGCGCCGCCAGGTGGCCAGCAGGGCCTGTCCGGGCGCCAGCGAAACAGGACCGGAAACGGGGCCGGACACGGTCACGGCGGTCCCGTCTGGGGGTGGCGGGGCTGTCTTCGGGCGGGTGCCAAGCCGGGCCAGGTCATCGGCCGCGGCGGCCGGTGTCTGGGTGAACAGGTCGACGTCCATCTCCACGGCGAGAGCGTCCAGGACCCGGCAGTCGGGCAGTGCGCCGGCCTCGCGGAGCACCGTGTCGAACGGCCGGCTGCGGCCCTCCCAGTCGAGGAAGGTGCCGGACTTCTCGGGGGTGGCCGCGACCGGCAGCACCACGTTGGCCCGCCGGGTGACCTCGCTGGCCCGGATTTCCAGGCTGACCACGAAGTCGACGGTGGACAACGCGGTGACGGCCAGTTCCGGATCGGGCAGGTCCTCGGTGTCGATGCCGGCGACCACCAGCGCGGACAGCTCGGCGGCCGCCGCGGCGGCGACGATCGCGTTGGTGTCACGGCCGGGCGTGCCGGGCAGACTGCCCTCCGGGGCCTTCCAGACCTGCTCCACCTCGGAGCGGGCGGCCGCGTCGGTGACCAGCCGGCCGCCGGGCAGCAGGGTGGGAGCGGCACCGGCGTCGAGCGCA
>DASVLX010000199.1:0-7818 GCA_036384655.1 Pseudonocardiaceae bacterium | reverse complement strand
GTCGACATCGCGGAGGCCAATGGTTTCCCTGACATCAGGGCGTTCAACGTCGCCTTCCATCGGGCGTTCGGCAAGACGCCGACGGCATACCGGCGGAGCCTGCGGGACCTCAGCGATGAGCTCTCCGCGGTCGACGCCGAGTTCCACAAGCGCTACGTGAGCCGCGACGACGCGGAGGTGCGCATGCTCCTGGAGGCGATGGCCGAAGCACCCGGCGGTTCGTCGGCGGGGCTGTCGTGGACCGGTCCCGACGCGCTGGCCGAACTCGACCAGCTGGCCGCGGCGGCGCGTGTCCTCGCCGGCCGCCTGGCCGAACTGACCGGCAGCGCCGACCAGAGCAGTGTGAGCCAGCGCGGTGCTGACCCCGGCAGCGCCGACCAGTGCGTGCCGGTGTCGTAGAAAGTGGCGTGAAAGTGGCGTGGCACACCGCGATTGTGGGGCGGAATATGCCGTCTTGGCGTCGTGCGGATGGCGCGGTTTCGAGGTCACTTCGCACCACTTCGGTATAGGCAATTCTTCGGGGCCGGCGCCGGCGGTCGCTGGATACGGCCAGGCCCAGGGCTCGTCATCCACCGCGACCTGCGCGGACGGCGCGACGAGCCTTCGGTTTTCTTGATCTTCTTCGGGCTCCGACCAGCCGCGAGGGGGCTGCCGGCCAGGGCAGAGCGCCGAAGAATTGCGAAGACCACGGCTCCTACCTCGACAAACCTCGGTATCGCAACATCCCCGAACGATGACGAGGAAGAACGATGGGACTGCAGGCGGAGAAAGCTCAGCTCATCGATACCGGAGTGGAGCGGCTGATCGACACGGTGGCCAAGTTCACCGTCCTGATCAGCCGCCGTCTGCCGGACGACGTGACCGCACGGCTGAGCGAGCTGTCGGCGGAAGAAACCGAGCCGATGGCGAAGATGATCTACGACACCATGGCACGGAACCAGAAACTGGCATGGGATCTGAAGCGCCCTTCGTGCCAGGACACCGGCCTCGTGCAGATGTTCGTCCGCGCGGGAACCCAATTCCCCTACGTGGACCAGCTTTCCGACGCGTTGAAGGAGGCAGTCGCCCGCGCGACGAAGTGGGCGCCGCTGCGCCTGAACACCGTCGAGACCTTTGACGAGTACAACACTGGCACCAACACCGGGACGAAGGCGCCCTGGCTGTACTGGCAGCCCATTCCGGACAGCGACGAGCTGGAACTGGACGTGTACCTGGCCGGCGGCGGATGCACCCTGCCGGGCCAGGGCAAGACGCTGATGCCGGGCGAGGGCTACGAGGCGGCCGTCAAGTTCGTGCTCGACGTCATGACCTCCTACGGCCTCAACGCCT
This sequence comes from Pseudonocardiaceae bacterium, assembly GCA_036384655.1. Classification (GTDB taxonomy): domain Bacteria; phylum Actinomycetota; class Actinomycetes; order Mycobacteriales; family Pseudonocardiaceae; genus DASVLX01. Next base: position 6,489 of record DASVLX010000199.1, on the reverse strand, counting down.
GCCCGCCGCTGCTGGTGGGTGTCGGCATCGCGTCGTCCATTGACGCCGCGGCCTACCTGTCCAAGTTCGCCCTGATGCGTCCGATCGGCAGCCACAGCGCCAATCCGAAGGCCGCCGAACTGGAGACCGCGCTGGCCAAGGCCATCGATTCGATCGGGCTGGGGCCGCAGGGCCTGGGCGGCCACCGATCGGTGACGGGCGTCCACATCGAGAACGCGGCCAGGCACCCCTCCGTGCTGTCGGTCGCCGTCAACACCGGCTGCTGGTCACACCGTCGCGGCACGATCCACTTCGATCGCGACCTCGGCTACCAGCTTCTCACGCACGAGGGAGTCGAGCTGTGAACAAGACTTTGACCACCCCCATTTCCGCGGCGGACCTCGAAGGCATCGAGGTGGGGGACGTTCTCTTCCTCGACGGCCACATCGTCACCTGCCGTGACGTCGCCCACCGCCGCCTGGTCGAACTCGGCCGGCAGCTGCCGGTGGACGTCCGGAACGGCGCGATCCTGCACGCCGGCCCGATCATCCGCACCCTCGACGCCGAGAAGGACAAGTTCGAGGTCGTGTCGGTCGGCCCGACCACGAGCATGCGCATGGAGAAGTTCGAGGACGAGTTCATCGCCCAGACCGGCGTGCGCCTGATCGTCGGCAAGGGCGGCATGGGTCCCAGGACCGAGGCGGGCTGCCGTGAGCACGGCGCGCTGCACTGCGTCTTCCCGGCCGGCAACGCGGTGATCGCCGCGACCGAGGTGGAGGAGGTCGAGAACGGTTACTGGCGTGAGCTCGGCATGCCCGAGACCATGTGGGTCTTCCGTGTCAAGCAGTTCGGCCCCTTGATCGTCTCGATCGACGCGCACGGCAACAACCTTTTCGAGCAGAAGAAGGTCGTCTACAACCAGCGCAAGGACAAGGCACTGGAGGATCTCTATACCAAGGTGAGGTACATCAAGTGACCACCACCGCTGTTGCCCCCCGGCGGCGGTTCGTCCCGCCGGCCTTCCTCGGCCCGGATGTGCACATCATCCCGCTCGCGATCAGCATCGCGGTCGGTGTCGTGCTGTGGGTCATCCCCACGCCGTCCGGGCTTCCCAGCAACGCCTGGCATCTACTGGCGATCTTCGTCGCCACGATCGTCGGCATCATCGGCAAGGCCGCGCCGATGGGCGCGCTGTCCGTCGTCGCCATGGCCCTGTGCGCGGCCACCCGGGTGCTCGCCCCCGGCGACACGAGTGACTCCATCACGCACGCGCTCAGTGGCTTCAGCAATGGCACGATCTGGCTGATCGTCTCGGCGTTCTTCGTGGCCCGCAGCGTCATCAAGTCCGGGCTCGGGCTGCGGATGGCGTATCTGTTCATCCGTCTCTTCGGACGCAGCACGCTGGGACTCGCCTACGCGCTGGGCCTCACCGACCTGGCACTGTCGCCGTTCATCCCGTCCAACACCGCGCGGGCCGGCGGGATCATCTACCCGATCACGAAGTCGATCGCGGAAACGTCCGGTTCGCACACCGACGACCCCTCGACGCACCGCCGCATCGGCTCCTACCTGGCGCTGACCGGGTACAACATGAACCTCGCTGTGTCGGTCATCTTCTTCACCGGTGCCGCACCGAACGCGATGGCGTCCAAGCTCGCGCAGTCCCAGGGCGTCACGGTGAACTGGGGTGGCTGGCTGTTGGCCGCGATCGTCCCCGGCATCATCGGCGTCATTCTCGTGCCCCTGATTCTGTACTGGACCTACCCGCCGGAGAAGAAGCGCACGCCAGAGGCGCCCCGCGAGGCCGCCGCCCAGCTCAAGGCGCTCGGCCCGATCACCCGCCACGAATGGATCACGCTCGGCGTGTTCCTGATGATCATCGCGTTGTGGATCGCCGGAGACACGCTGTTCGATCCCACCACCGTCGCGTTCATCGGGCTCGGCACCCTGCTCCTGACCGGGGTCCTGAACTGGAACGACATGAAGTCCGAGAAGGCGGCGTGGGACACGCTGGTGTGGTTCGCCGCCCTCGTGATGATGGGCACCTACCTCAACACCACCGGCTTCGTCGGCTGGTTCGGCAAGCACGTGGGTAGCTGGATGCTGCACGCCGGGATCAACCACACGATGGCCTTCATCCTGCTCGCGGCGGTGTACGCGCTGGCCCACTACATGTTCGCCAGCGGCACCGCGCACGCCGCGTCGATGTTCGCCGTCTTCCTCGGAGTGGGGCTCGCGCTAGGGCTGCCGGCCGTGCCACTGGTCGTCTTCCTCGGCGCCATCCCGACGATCTTCGGCTGCCTGACCCACTACGGCAACGGACCCGCTCCCATCTTCTACGGCAGCGGCTACGTCGGCCTCGGCATCTGGTGGCGCGTCGGCGCGCTGCTCGGCGTGATGTACGCGGTGATCTGGATGGTCATCGGCCCGCTGTGGTGGAACTTGATCGGCGTGTGGTGACAGACGTGAGCCCTCCAACGCCGGAGGGCTCGCCGTCGGGGATGCCCGACCCCGGACCGTGGGACACCGGTCCGGGGTCGCGGCGTTCCTGGCGTGTTTGTGGTGCGTTGTCGGGACCGCGGTGTGGCTGATGTGCTCAGTTTCGGTCAGCACTGAAGTCACGGTGTCCAATATTTCGCCAAAATGCGGACCTGAGACTCTTGCGGTGCCACGGTCCCGTCTGAGCGGGACCTCGTGCCCTAACCGCTCGCATTTGCCATGGCGGAGAGTGAGGCATCGGTTGCTAGGAGGTGCGCCATGCGCACGGTATTCATCAATCCCGAACGATGTATCGGCTGCCTGCAGTGCGAATTCGCCTGCGCGACGGAGCACTCCCGCAGTCAGGACGAGGTGCTGGCGTTCCTGGAGACACCGGTGCCGCGGAAGCGAATCCATGTCCAGCCGGGGCCGATGGCCACGGTCTCGTACCCGAACAAGTGCCAGCACTGCGACCCGGCACCCTGCATGCGGGTCTGCCCGGCCGGCGCGATCACCCGTGACGACGGCACCGGGTCGGTGCTCGTCGAGGCGCAGCGGTGCATCGGCTGCGCGATGTGCGCGGTGGTCTGCCCGTTCGACGTGTTGACCTTCCACCCGCTGCCTGACGGGCCGAACCCGGACACCGCGGTCGCGGTGAAGTGTGACGGCTGCGTCGACCGGGTGCGGGCCGGTCAGGAGCCCGCCTGCGTCGAGGTCTGCAAGGTCGACGCGCTCGTGTATGGCGAGCTGAACGACCTGATCGCGGATGGACGACTGCGCGAGGCCGGTGCGGTGCTCGCCGCCACGGCCGGTACGCCGATCCCGCCTCCCGGCGGCGACCCGCTCGCCGGTTGGCACGCCTGGGGTGAAGCGGAACTCGCGGCGGCCGAGGCTGCCGCCGTAGGCACTGGCTCTGGCAATGGCAGCCGGCCCGCTGCCGGCGTGTCGGAAGGTGAGCGGTCATGACTCGGAACACCACGGCGCCGGCGAAACTGGCCAACGGCGTCGACGCCCAACACATGATCCAGCGGGCCCGGGACGCGGGCATCGAGACGGTGTGGGACCGGCTCGCCGCGCAACAACCGCAGTGTGGGTACTGCTCCCTTGGTGTGAGCTGCCGCAACTGCGCCATGGGCCCCTGCCGCATCGACCCGTTCGGCGAGGGACCGCAGAAGGGTGTCTGCGGCGCCGACGCCGACGTGATCGTCGCCCGCAACCTGGGCCGCACCATCGCGGCCGGTTCCTCTTCGCACTCCGACCACGGCCGCGACATCCTTGAGGTGTTCGCCGCCATGGCAAGCGGTGACACCACCGGCTACGAGGTCCGCGACGAGGCCAAGCTGCGCAGGCTCGCCACCGAGCTCGGCGTGGCCCCCGATGGCAAGCCGACCAGCCAGGTCGCCTCCGCCATCGCCGACGTGCTGCTGGACGACTTCGGCTCCCGCAAGAGCGCACTGGCCTTCCTGGACCGGGTGCCCAAGGCGCGGCGCGAGAAGTGGCAGGAACTGAGCATCACGCCGCGCGGCATCGACCGTGAGAACGTCGAGATGCTGCACCGCACGCACATGGGCGTGGACAACGACTACGTCAACCTGCTGCTGCACGCGCTGCGCACCAGCCTGTCCGACGGCTGGGGCGGCTCGATGATCGCCACCGAGCTGTCCGACGTCATGTTCGGCACACCCAAGCCGGTCATGTCCACGATGAACCTGGGCACCCTCCGCAAGGACCAGGTCAACATCGCGATGCACGGGCACAACCCGCTGCTGTCGGACGTGATCGTCGCCGCGGCGCAGGACCCGGAGCTGATCGAGCTCGCCAAGTCCTACGGCGCCACCGGCATCAACGTCGTCGGCATCTGCTGCACCGGCAACGAGATCCTGATGCGCCGTGGCGTGCCGATGGCCGGCAACTACCTGATGCAGGAACTGGTCCTGATCACCGGTGCCCTGGAGGCCATGGTGGTCGACTACCAGTGCATCATGCCGTCGCTCGTCGACATCGCGAAGTGCTTCCACACGAAGATCATTTCCACTTCGGACAAGGCGAAGTTCACCGGCGCCACGCATGTCTCGTTCGACCCGCACCACGGCGCGGAGGTCGCCAAGCAGATCGTGCGGATGGCCGTCGAGGCATACCCGCTGCGCAACCAGGAGCGGGTGGACATCCCGGTCGAGCCGGTCCGGATGATGAGTGGTTTCTCGGTGGAGGCGATCCTGGGCGCGCTCGGCGGCACACCCAAGCCGCTGGTCGACGCGATCGCCGCGGGCACCATCCGTGGCGCGGTGGCGGTGGTTGGCTGCACCAACCCGAAGCTGCCGATGGACCGCGAGCATGTCGAGCTGACCCGCCGGTTGATCGAGAACGACATCCTGGTGCTGGTGACCGGCTGCTCGACGGTCGCGAACGGCAAGGCCGGGCTGATGCTGCCCGAGTCGGCCGCGAAGGCCGGACCGGGTCTGCGGTCGGTGTGTGAGGCGCTGGGCATCCCACCGGTGCTGCACATGGGCTCCTGCGTTGACAACAGCCGTGTGCTTCAGTTGGCCGGCGCCCTCGCCGACTACCTCGGTGTGGACATCGACAAGCTGCCGCTGGCCGGTGCCGCTCCCGAGTGGTACTCGGAGAAGGCCGTCGCGATCGGCGCCTATGTCGTGGCGTCCGGCATCACCACGGTGCTCGGCGTGCAGCCACCGATCTTCGGCAGCCCGAACGTGGTGAAGCTGCTGGCCGGTGGGCTGGACAACGTCGTCGGCGCGAAGTTCGCCGTCGAACCGGATCCGGCCAAGGCCGCGCTGCTGATCCGCAAGCACATCGAGGCCAAGCGCGAGGCGCTGGGCCTGCCACACCTGACGGCCGACGAGATCACCGACATCCCCGTCGGCGTTACCGCCGCGAAGGACTGACCGCCATGTGTGACACCTGCGGTGGCCACGGCAACCACGGAGAACATGCCGCGCCCTCCGGGCCGGGACGGCGGATCGTCGTCACCGGCAAGGGCGGGGTCGGCAAGTCCACCCTGACCGCGATGCTCGCCCGACTGTTCGCCCGCGACGGTCGTGGCGTCATCGCGATCGACGCCGACGAGCAGCGCAACCTCGGTGCCACCCTGGGTGTCGCCGACGATGTGCTCGCGAACGCGGTGCCGGTGTCGACTGCCGGCGACTACATCGAGGAGAAGGTCGGCGCCCGGCCGGGCGAGGGTGCCGGGGTGATGCTGCGGCTGAACCCCGACACCTCCGATGTCGTCGACCGGCTCGCCATCGACGGGCCGGACGGTGTCCGTCTGCTGATCATGGGCGGCGTGGCCAGGGCCGGCGGCGGTTGTCTCTGCCCGGAGAACGCTGTGCTGGCAGCCACCATCGCCGGCATGCGGTTGTTCGAGAACGACGTGGTGGTCATGGACACGCACGCCGGGGTCGAGCATTTCGGCCGAGCCCTGGCGCGCGGTTTCGACAGCGCCGTCGTCGTGGTCGAGCCGACGTACAACTCCGTCCAGGTCGGTGTCGAGACCGCGCGCCTGGCGCGTGAACTCGGCATCGGTGGAATCCACCTCGTGATCAACCGTGCCCGGGACGACGCGGACCGCGAGCGGGTCGCCCGCTACCTCGACCGGTGGGGTGGCTTCGACTTCGACTCCGTGCACACCGTGCCCTACGACGAGCAGGTCACGGAGTGTGAGCCCTCCGTTGAGGCGGTGCTCGACGGATCGCCGGTCGCGCACGCGGTCGGCCACCTCGCCGAGCACCTGCTGACCGCGGAACCTGTTACGGCGGAATCCGTCGCGGTGGGGGTGAGCTGACATGCGCACCGTCATCATCGGCACCGGCCCGGCCGGGATCACCGCGGCCGCCACGCTGCGGCGCCTGGACCCGACCGGCTCGGTCGTCGCACTGTCCAGTGAGCCGTACCCGCCGTACTCGCCGGCCGCGCTCGCCGATCACTTCCTGACCGGCCGTGACCAGACGCTGTACTGGAAGGGCACGGACATCGCGGAACGGCTCGGCATCGACGAACGCCGTGACTCGGTGGTCG
>DASVLX010000198.1:0-13059 GCA_036384655.1 Pseudonocardiaceae bacterium | reverse complement strand
TGTTGCCGGACGGGGCCGAGCCGGCCGGCCCACCGGACTGGCGCTGGCGCCGGTCACCGGGCGCCGGCCGCGGACCCTGGCGCTGCTGCGAATGCTGCTGCGCCGCGGGCTGCGACTGCTGGGGTGCCGTCGGTTCATGCTGTGCGGCGGCCGGTTGGACCGGCTGCTCGGACGACTGCTGCTTGGCTGCCGCGGGCTGCTCCGCCTGCGAACGGGGACCCGGCCGTGGGCCGGGGGCCGGCCGATGCGCTCCTGGAGTCGGAGCCGCGCCATGTGAAGCGCTGCCCGTCGCGCCGGTGCCATTCGAACCGGCGGACGCGTCAGACGACGTGCCGGTCGCGGCCGGCGAGCCGTTCGAGCTCACCGGGCCGGGAGTCGGCCCTGGTCGCGGCGCACGCGACTGTGCCGGGCCGCCGTTCGACCTGGGCGGAGCAGGACGGCCCATCGGGACCGGCCCACGACCGTTGTTGGAACGACCCTTGCCCGATTCGCCCCTGGGAAAAGCGTCTCGCAACCGTCGGGCGACCGGCGCCTCCACGGTCGAGGACGCGGATTTTACGAACTCGCCCATGTCCTTGAGCTTGGCGAGTACATCCTTGCTCGTGACACCGAGCTCTTTCGCGAGCTCGTGCACGCGGGCCTTGCCTGCCACTGGTCTCCTCATCTGAGGCCGGCGGGCAGGCGGCCCGTCGACCTCGTCCTATCGTCGCGCGTTCATGGCTTCAGCTTCACGGCTGACTCATGACGGGTCGACCTGCTTCCTTCTTCAGCGGGACGTGGGTAGTTCCCACGTCTGCACTCGGTCCGGCCGTGCGCTCCAGGTAGTCGCGAACCCGTTCGACATCGAGTGGACCCGGGACACGCAGTGCCCTGGGAAACGCCCGGCGTCGCTCGGCCACTCGCAGACAGTCGAGATTCGGATGCAGCCAAGCCCCCCGCCCTGGCATCCTGTGCCGGGGATCAGGGACGACCTCATCCGCCGCGACTACCACACGCAGCAGCTGGGCGGCCAACGACTGGGAACGACAACCCACACACGTCCGCACCGGGCCAAGGCGTGCGGATACCGGTCCCTGACGTTGAACCACGTACGAGTCTATCTCCTGATGGTCAGTCGGCCGAACCCGCCGCTGGACCTGTTGTCGCGGACTGTTCCGCGGATTCCTCGGATTAACTGGCTGTCACCGGTGCTACCGGTTCCGTCACATTGGATTCCGCCCCAGCGGCATCACTGCGGATATCGATCCGCCAGCCGGTGAGCCGGGCCGCGAGCCGGGCGTTCTGCCCTTCCTTGCCGATCGCCAGCGAGAGCTGGTAGTCCGGCACCACCACACGGGCGGTCTTGGCTCGGTCATCCACGACTCGTACCGATATAACCTTCGCGGGCGACAGGGCATTCCCGACAAACGTGGCGGCATCGTCGGAGTAGTCGACGATGTCGATCTTCTCGCCGGCCAGCTCGCTCATCACGTTGCGCACCCGGGATCCCATCGGACCGATGCACGCGCCCTTGGCGTTCACGCCGGGTACCGTCGACCGCACCGCGATCTTGGATCGGTGCCCCGGTTCCCGTGCGACGGCCGGGATCTCCACGGTGCCGTCCGCGATCTCCGGAACCTCCAGCGCGAACAGCCGGCGGACCAGGTTCGGGTGGGTGCGGGACAGCGTGATCTGGGTGCCGCGCGAGCCACGGGACACCGCGACCACGTAGCAACGCAGCCGCGCGCCGTGGTCGTACTTCTCGCCCGGCACCTGCTCGCCGGGAGGCAGCACGCCCTCGGTGTCGCCGATCTGCACGACGACCATGCCGCGCGCGTTGGCGCGCGCGTCGCGCTGCACCACGCCGGCGACGATCTCGCCCTCCTTGGCGGAGAACTCGCCGAAGGTGCGCTCATGCTCGGCGTCGCGCAGCCGCTGCAGGATGACCTGGCGAGCGGTGGTGGCCGCGATCCGGCCGAATCCCTCGGGCGTGTCGTCCCATTCCTCCAGGACCTCGCCCTCCGCGTCGACCTCCCGGGCGAGCACTCGCACCAGGCCGGTCTTGCGGTCGATGTCGATCTTGGCGTGTGGGTTGTGGCCCTCGGTGTGCTTGTAGGCGGTCAGCAGGGCCGTCTCGATGGCCTCCAGGACGGTTTCGAAGGGGATGTCCTTGTCCCGTTCGATCGCCCGAAGCGCGGCGATGTCGACGTTCACGGCTCCTCCTTGGTCGCCTTGTCACCAGAAGATTCCAGCAACCGCAGGTCTTCGACCGACGGCGACCGGAACTCCACCTCGACCACGGCCTTGGCGATGTCGCGGTACTCGACCCTGCGCACGGCCCCGTTCACCAGCATCCGCACCCCGTGGTCGTCGGCGGCACCAACGCGGCCGACGAACTCGGCGCCATTGTGCGGGTGAACCCGCACCAGCCGCAGCTTCGCCCGGCGCCAGTGGCGAGGCCGAGTGAGCGGTCGGTCGACGCCCGGTGAGGTCACTTCCAGTGTGTACGGTCCGGCAAGCAGTTCGTCGTGTTGGTCGAGCGTGGCGGACACGACGCGGCTGGCTTCGGCCAGCCCGTCGAGATCGACGCCGTCCTCGGCGTCCACCACGACCCTGACCCTGCGCCGCCGACCGGCGCTGGACACGTCCAGGAGGTCCAGGTCGAGACCGAGTCCGCCAACCGACTCGGCGACGATGGGCGCGAGACGACTCGCGAGATCGTCGCGGTGCTGGCTGGACACGGATTGCTCCTTGTTACTCGGGTCGGTGCGCGCCAGGGTTGGCCACGCATGACAACACCGGCCGACGTTTCTCTCGGCGGCCGTGGTCGCTCAGCGTATCGCGTCCTGACGAATCGGCACGTCGGAGCACCGCGGCCGGCGAGTTTGGACGCCCTGGCAGGATGACCAATCGTGACACCAGCGGGAGGCAACCGAGCGGCGGGGCGGCTGAACCGGCGTGACCTGCTGCGGGCCGGTGCTCTCGGCGCGATCATCGTGCCGCTGGCACTCCCGGCGCTGGCCGGGTGCACGAACGACCAGGAGTCCAGCGCGCCCGATCCGTTGATCACCCTGGTCACCGCCGCCGGCGCGGACGCCCGGATGGCGCGGGCCTTCGCCGCCGTGTTCCCGGACAACGCCGCAACCCTGCAGGTGGCCGCCTCCGTGCGAGAGCAGCAGGCCGCCGCGCTGCAGGCCGAGATCAACCGGGCGAGCAACACGACGACGAGCACATCCGCCTCCGCGACCGCCAGTTCGACGCCGGCGGTGCCCGGCAGCGAGGCGGCCGCGATGAGCCAACTGACCGGCCGCCTGCGTGCCGCGCAGCAGCAGGCGGCCACGCTGGTGCCGACCGTGCCGCGGTACCGGGCAGGGCTGGTGGGATCGGTGTCCGCGGGCTGCGCGAGTCTGGTGGAGGCGTTGGGCGGATGACCGGTACCAGTTCCCCATCCGCCTCAGCGGCGAACGGACTGCCGACCGACACGGCGAGCGCGCTGCAGCAGGCACTGGGCACCGAGAACGCGGCGATCTGGGTGTGTGGCCTGGCCAGTGCGTTCGTCGGCAGCTCGGCGGTCAAGGAGATCAACGCGGCGCAGACCGCGCACGCGGCGCGCCGGGATGTCGTGCAGCGCCTGCTCACCGACGCGGGCCTGACGCCGAACCCGGCGCAACCCGCCTATGTGCTGCCCCAGCAGGTCACCGACCAGGCCAGTGCGCTGGCGGCGATGGCCACCGCCGAATCGGACGGCACGGTCGCCTGGCGCGCCGTCTTGGAACGCACCGACGACGCCGACCTGCGCAGGACGGGCCTCGCCGCGCTCACCGACTGCGCGGTCCGGGAAACCCGGTTCCGCCGGCTCGGCGGCATCTCCCCGGCATCCATCGCGATGCCCGGCCAGCCGGCCAAGTCGTAGCGCCCTGTGGGAGCAGGGCTACTTCGCGCCGCCCAGTTGCTTGACGGCGGCCTCCGCGACGGCCTTCAGATTGCTCTGGGACGCGGCCAGGTTGCTGGGAGTGTCCTGGGCGTTGGACAGGAACTCGGTCACCGCGATGACCTCCGTGCTGGTGGAAGCGGCAGAGGCGTAGCCGCCGTTCTCCAGGCCCTTCCCCTTCGGCGGACCGCCGGGCACCGTGACCGTTCCGTCTTCCACCAGGTCCACGACATGCCCGGTGTTGTCGCCCTTGCTGATGTTGTCCAGGCCTTTCGCGTCGGCCGCGCTGGACATCCGCACCACGGCGAGTCCGACCAGCACCTGCCCGCCGCCGTTGGGCAACTGCGTCGTGTAGAGCGACCGGGACAGCTGCTGGCAGGGATGCTGGGCCAGGTACTGCTTCACACTCATCGTGGCGAGGTCGGCGCAGTTCGAGACGGTGACCGCCTGGTGGTACGGGGTGAACTGGTACGGGCTGCTGGTGGCATCCGTGCCCGGTGGCCTGTCCGGACCCGACGGGCCGGTGCCCTGGAACACCCACCACAGCACGCCGGACACCACGGCCACCAGCACCAGCCCCAGCGCCTTCAGCCCGTAGTCAAGTGCCTTCGACCGGCGCGGCCGCTGTGGCCCGGTTGGGGGACGCTGCCGGAAACCCTGCTGCCGTCCCGGCCGCGGCACCGGTCCCAGCTGCTGGGTGGCCTGCGGGTCATACGGCGGCTGTGACACAGGCCCTGACATAGGCCCTGACATGGGCGATGACGGCATGGCGGCCGGCCGGGGCTGCCAGGGTTGAGGCTGCGACGGCGGCTGCTGCCGCGCGTACGGCGCGGTAGGTGTGTTGTAGTCAAACGACTCCGGCATCGCGGACCACCGTATCCGGTGATCTCAGACCACAGGACGCGGGCCGGCGACCAAACTCCCTAGGGTTGACTGGTGCACAGCGAGGAGATCCAGATCCGGACCGGATCCACCGAGGTCGTCCGCGATCTGACCGCGGAATGCGAGCGTTTCGTGGCCGAGGCCGCTCGCGCCGGAAGCACCGACGGGCTGCTGCACCTGTGGGTGCCGCACGCCACCGCCGGACTTGCCGTCATCGAAACCGGCGCCGGCAGTGACGAGGACCTGCTGGCCGTGTTGCGGGAGCTGCTGCCGCCGGATCGGGCCTGGCGGCACCGGCACGGCTCCCCCGGCCATGGCCGGGATCACATCGTTCCCGCGCTGCTGCCGCCGTACGCGACCGTGCCGGTGCTGGGCGGCCGGCTCGCGCTGGGCACCTGGCAGTCGATCTGCCTGGTGGACACGAACGTGGACAACCCGGTGCGCCGGGTCCGGCTGAGTCTGCTGCCGGGCTGACCGATGCGCGGTGCCAGGAGAGAATGGCTGATCGTCGTGCTGGTGGTCGTCGTGGTGTTCGCGCTGACCACCGCCGTGATCAAGATCATCGGTGGGGCGCAGCCGGTCGCCGGGCATGCCTCGGCCGCCGGCGGGGACGCCGTGGTGCCACCGGCCGGCACCGAGCTGATCAACTCGGACAGTGGGCTGAGTTACCGGCTGCCGGTCACCAACTGGCGGCCGGAACCGACGATCGGCGCGGTGGGCACGATCACGCTCAACAACGGCGCGCTGCGCAGCCCGTACGAATGCGGCAGCGGCTATGACGCACGCGGCCAGCTCGGCAGCGGGCGGGCGGCGGTGGCAGACCCGGCCCTGCTGGCCAGGTCGGTGGCCAGCCAGGCCGCCGCCCAGTTCTACTCGGAGACCCTGCCCACCGGCCCCCTCACGCCCACCGTCACCGCCGGCACGACCACCACGACCCAACGACGCCTGCCCAACGGTCAGGTCGTCAGTGGCGCGATCGCGACCGCGTTCGCCACCCAGAAAACCGATCCCTGCCTGGCCGCTCGCGGTGAGGTGGCGGTGCTGGTGCTGCGACTGTCCGATCGGGACGCCGTGCTCGTGGTGAACGGGGATCTGTCCGGTGGTCCGGCGCATCCGGCACCACCCACCCAGGGCGAGTTGATGGGCATCATCGACAGCGCCGAACTGGTGGGTTGAGCCGGTGACGTCGGGTAATCGAAGGTGGCCGTCGGCGATAACCAGCGATCCGCTACACTGAACAACACGCCGGGACCGTGCGACGCACAGCATGGCCGAATTGGTCGCCGCCGGCGCGTCCCGTTTTCGAGTAAGCCCACCGGCGCCAAGTGCGCCAGGCCCGTCCTTGTGATCAGCCCGACCGCGGATACGTTGCCGCGCGGAGCCTCCCCGAGACGTGCCTATGTTTCGGAGAGATCACGGAGGTCTTCCGCGTGCCCACTATGACCGACCGCCGTCGCGGTTCGCGTCGTTTTTCCGCGCCCCGCACCAGGTGTGACGCCCCATCGGCTCGTCCCACCTGGCTCGCCGCGGAATCCAACCAGCAGTCGTCCAACTCGGAACCCACCGCCACTTCGGTTTCCGAGGAGTCGGTGGCCATCGAGGCAGCCGATCCCGGGACCGCTGCCCAGACCGAGGCCGCCTCGCTGCCGTCGTTCGCCGAGATGGGGCTGCCCGAGCCGCTGCTGCGCGCGTTGCGCAGGGAGGGCAAGGCCACGCCGTTCCCGATCCAGGCGGCCACCCTGCCCGACGCGCTCGCTGGCCGGGACGTGCTCGGCCGCGCGCAGACCGGCTCCGGCAAGACGCTGGCCTTCGGGCTGGCCATGATCGCCCGGCTGGCCGGCGAGAACGCCAAGCCCAAGCACCCGCGCGGGCTGATCCTGGTGCCCACCCGGGAACTGGCCATGCAGATCGCCGATGCGCTGATGCCCTTCGCCAAGGCGATGGGGCTGTGGTGCCGGGTCGCGGTCGGCGGGACCTCGTTCACCAAGCAGACCGACGCGCTGCGGCGCGGGGTCGACCTGCTGATCGCCACGCCCGGTCGGCTGTCCGACCATCTTCGGCAGGGCACCTGCGTGCTGTCCGATGTGGCCTGCACCGCTGTGGACGAGGCCGACCAGATGGCGGACATGGGTTTCCTGCCGCAGGTGACCGGCATTCTCGACGTGACCAATCCGGACGGTCAGCGGCTGCTGTTCTCGGCCACCCTGGACCACGACGTGGACGCCCTGGTGCGCGGCTACCTGCATGACCCGGTGGAGCACGCGGTGGCGCCAGCCGTGGCCAGCGTGTCCACGATGGACCACCACGTGCTGCTGGTTTCCCAGCAGGACAAGACAAGCGTGCTCACCGAGGTCGCGGCGCGCGAGGGCCGGACGATCATGTTCGTGCGCACCAAGTACGCGGTCGACAAGCTCGCCGACAAGCTGCGCTCGGTCGGTGTGCGGGCCGGAGCGCTGCACGGCGGCAAGACACAGGGCGCGCGCACCCGGATCCTCACGGAGTTCCGTGAGGGCTACACGCCGGTGCTGGTCGCCACCGACGTCGCCGCCCGGGGTATCCACGTCGAGGACGTGAGCCTGGTCGTGCATGTCGATCCGCCCGCCGACGCCAAGGACTACCTGCACCGGGCCGGCCGGACCGCGCGCGCCGGACACGCCGGCACCGTGGTCACGCTGGCCACTCCCCCGCAGAAGCGGGCGGTGATGCGGCTGACCGCGGACGCCGGTGTCCGGCCGAGCAGCACTCGGGTGCGGCCCGGTGACGAGGAACTGGCCCGGATCACCGGTGCCCGTCGTCCCAGCGGTGTTCGGGTCGAGGACGAGCCCCGCCGGCAGCAGAGCCGCCAGCAGGGCCGGCCGCGTCACCCCCGATTCGAACACGGTGGTCGTGAACACGGTGGTCGTGAACACGGTGGTCGCGGTCAGGCCGGCCGCAACGCCTCCGCCAGCCGGACCCGGGCACCGGAACGCAAGACCGCGTTCCGGTAGATCCGGCCCGCCAGCCAGAGCAACACCGGGATCAGCGCCGCCACCAGCACCGCCGACAGATACGCCTCCCAGCCGGGTACGCCACCCATGGACAGGCGCATCGGCATCACCGTCGGTGCGAACAGCGGGATGATCGACAGGATCTCGACAAACCGGCTGGACGGATCGGACGGCAGCACCGACACGCCGACGATGTAACCGACGATGAGGAACATCAGGGCCGGCATGATCGCGCTGGCGACCTCCTCCTGGCGGGACACCAGCGCGCCGAGCCCGGCGAACACGATGGCGAACATCAGATAGCCGAGCAGGAACCAGACGATCAGCCAAATGAGGGTGCCCGCAGCGGCGGACAGCGAGATGGTCAGGGTGTGGGTGAGCAGGCCGGTGGTCACACCTGCGACGCCCACGAGCACCACCTGCGCCAATCCGATGGTGCCGATGCCCAGCACCTTGCCCAGCATCAGTTCCCAGGGGCGGACGGTGGACAGGAGGAGTTCGACCACCCGGCTGCTCTTCTCCTCCACCACCCCCTGGGCAACGAGCTGGCCACTGATCATCAGCGCCGTATAGATCAACACCCCGGCCACGATGCCCAGGATCAACTGTTGGACCTGGTAGCTGTACGGCTTCTCCAGCGGCTGGACGGCGACGTGGGCGTTGTTCAGCGCCGCGCGCACCTGCGCCGGGTCACCGCCGAGCGCGGTGATCTGCTGGCTGAACGTCGCCTGCTGGGCCAGGACGTTGAGCGCGTTCGTCAGGTTCGAGTTGGCGCTCTTCTTGACCACCAGGGTCAGTTCGCCCTTCGGGTTGGCGATCAGCAACCCGTCCAGCTTGCCGGCGGAGACCTGCTGTTCCCCGCTCGCCTGGTCCGGTTCGGTGACCACGGTGATGTCCTGGCCGACGGCGTTGCCGCTGGCCTCGACCGCGGCGGTCAGGCCGACCGTGTTGCCGGTGACCCCGATGGTCTGGTCGCCGACGCTGTTGCCGATCAGCTTGATGACCAGGGGAAGCGCGATGATCACAACCACCATCAGCACCGTGCCGATGATGATCGCCTTGGACCGCAGCCGGACCGACAGTTCGCGCCCGGCCACCAGGCCGATGGCGCCCCATGTGCGGCGCTCCATGATGTGGTTCATGCCGCCCTCTCCCTGGTGGTCTCGGTGGTGTCGGTGACGACATGACGGAACAGCTCGGTCAGGCTGGGTCGGCTGCGGGCGAACTCGCGGACCGGACCGGTGGCCAGTGCGGCCCGCAGCACCTGCTGATCGTCGGCGCCCGGGCCGAGTTCGACGAGGGTTCGACCACCGTCCCGGCGCAGCACCTCGACGCCGGGCAGCGGATCGGCCCAGCCGGGCGGCGCGGCCGGCGCGTCCACCAGCAGCCGTTCGGGCGCGCCCGCGCGTAGCTCGTCGATCGAGCCGCAGGCGACCAGCGAGCCGTTCTTGACGATGCCGACCCGGTCGCACAGCCGCTCGACCAGATCGAGCTGATGGCTGGAGAAGATCACCGGGACGCCCCGGTCGCACTTCTCGCGCAGCACATCGCTCATCACGTCGACGGCCACCGGGTCCAGGCCGGAGAACGGCTCGTCCAGGATCAGTACGCCGGGATCGTGGACCATGGCGGCGGCGAGCTGGACCCGCTGCTGGTTGCCCAGGCTCAGCGCCTGCACCGTGGTGTCGCGCCGCTCCGACAGGCCCAGCTTGCGCAGCAGCGCCTCGGTCGACCGGCGCGCCGTGTCGGAGTCCAGGCCGTGCAGCCTGGCCAGGTAGATCAGTTGGGCGGCGATCTTCATGCGCGGGTAGAGGCCGCGTTCCTCGGGCATGTAGCCCATCTGCCGCCGCATGTCGAGAGTGATCTGTTCGCCACCCCAGCGGACCTCGCCGGAGTCGGCCTCCAGCACGCCCATCGCGATCCGCATCGCGGTGGTCTTGCCGGCTCCGTTGCTGCCGACGAACCCGAACAGCTCGCCGGCCCGCACCTCGAAGGTCATGTCGCGCAGGGCGACCACAGCACCGTATGTCTTGCAGAGCGCGTCAAACTCCAGTTGCCCGCCAGGCACGGTTCCCGTCCTTCCACGCCTTGCTCGAAAAAGTGATATCACTAAGCTACACTGATGCTATGGCGGACGCCAGGACCCTCGTCACAGCAACCGGCGTCACACCAACCGGCACACAGCCTGCCCGTCCAGAAGGGAAAGCGCGATGACTTCGCCGCACATCACCACCGGCTCGGCCGGCGGTCCGGTCGAGATGCCCGCCCCAACAATCCATGAGCGCGCGTCCAACGGCGTGTCCGGCGCGCTGATGCTCACCGTGGTCATCGTGATCTTCGTGATCGGGCTGCTGCTGGCGATCTGGAACATCCCGGCCGCCGGCGTGCCGCTGCTGGTGATCGCGGTCCTCCTCGGCACCGGCCTGACCCCGGTCGCGCCCGGTCAGGCCCGGGTCGTGCAACTCTTCGGCCGATACCTCGGCACCGGACGGACCACCGGCCTGCGCTGGTTCAACCCCTTCGCCCGCCGCCGCTCGGTCTCCACCCGGATCCGCAACCACGAGACCGGCACCACCAAGGTGAACGACGCGGACGGCAACCCGATCGACATCGCCGCCGTCGTCGTGTGGCAGATCCGCGACACCGCCCGCGCACTGTACGAAGTGGACGATGTGGTGCAGTTCGTCCAGACCCAGGCGGAAACCGCCGTCCGGCACATCGCCACCAGCTACCCCTACGACGCGGGCGACTCGAACCGGTTGTCGCTGCGGGACAACGCCGAGGAGATCACCGCCAAGCTGTCGGAGGAGATCGCGCACCGCGTCGAGCCGGCCGGCGTGGGGATCATCGAGTCTCGGCTGACCCGGCTCGCCTACTCGCCGGAGATCGCGTCCGCGATGCTGCGCCGCCAGCAGGCCAACGCCGTTGTCGCCGCGCGACAGACCATCGTCGAGGGCGCCGTGAGCATGGTGCAGCTCGCACTGTCCCGGTTGGACGAAGAGAATGTGGTAGCCCTGGATGACGAGCGGCGGGCGACCATGGTGTCCAATCTGCTGGTCGTACTCTGTGGCGATCGGGACATCCAGCCTGTGGTCAACACCGGCTCGCTGTACCAGTAGAGGAGTCCCGTGGCCGAGCGCAAGAGTGTCCTGCTCCGCCTCGACCCGGCCGTGCACGACGCACTGAGCAGATGGGCCGCCGACGAGCTACGCAGCACCAACGCGCAGATCGAGTACCTGTTGCGCCGGGCGCTGATCGAGGCCGGCCGGATGCCCCGCAACGCCGGCCGCATCCCCCCACGCGGCCGGCCCCCCAAGCAGCACAAGGAGACCGAACAGGAGTGATCAGGCGGCCGGAGTCGGCGCAGGTCGGACCATGCCAATGTGCCAGCGGTTGGGTCGAAGATTCTTCTTGAAGGGATTTCGCGACCACGCGGTACGACAGCTGACAGTAGGCAAGTAGCCCGGTCGTCTCCTCACGGAGTACCTGTTGCAGTTTCCGCCGAGCACGAAAGGGAAGGGCGGTCTCGTCGAATGGCACTTCCTCGTAGGTATCCCTGTTCACAACATGATGTGTTACCAAGGACGCCAGATCCCCACAATCGGCCGTTCGACGGCGGTGACGTGCTATGCCTCACATGACCCGGGTTCGGACCGGTCACCTCGGCCTGAATAGGCTCAGCCTCTTCCACACAGTACGTCAACTCCCAGGACGTCGAGCTGGCCGCTCATAACCACTCTCCTTTGATCGCCAGTGATGTTCATGTCGTGAGCAGGATCAGTGTCATCTCTCAGTCTGAGGAAGTCCGCCGCGCAACCGTTCGAAGTCCTACCTCGACCGACAACATCGAAGTCTCCGCCTCCCCAACTACTGGGGGTCGATTCTATTGTCAGGCCCTGTCCGCTTATGACGGCGCTCAACGGACCCAACACAGGGCGGCCAAGATAGTAGCGCGTTGTCTCGGGCTCGCCATCGTGTACCTCGGTCTTCGTATCGAGCACGGAGTATCCCCTGATACTGATCGTGGCTACTTCACTTTCCGACAGCGTTGGGCCATACAAATGGATCAGCCCATCGGTCAGGAAAGCCATCGAAACACCGCACACAAGAACGAGGACCAATGTCTCGGTGCGAGGCAGCGCCTTGTTCCCGCGATAGATTCTGATAGCTATCCACCACAGCGCTCCCGTAAGAACGAGTCCGCTCAGCCACGCTTCACTCTCAGAACCCGCACCGACGTCGTCTGGCGACAGTGCGTAAACAATGAGGAACAGCTCACAGGCCGTCAGTACGGCCAACATCACCGCAACGAGCAGTGCGACGATCCCCGAGCGAACAGACCGCGCGTCTCGACGTCCGCCTGGGCGACGACGAGCTCGATGGCCGGATAATCCCTGGCCGCAGTCGCCACCATCCATGGTTCCGACTCCCCTCCAGCCCATGCCGCGACGTATGCCCGTGATCTTCCCCTGCGGAGTTCCTACCAGGGATTCTTCGCACCCACAATCGGCCGTTTGGTCTCAGCGCACGTGGTCGCCCAATGCCGCGACGGGGCCGATCACGATGATCGCGGGCGGGCGGATGGCCTGGTCGACCACGGCGTCGGCGATCTTGTCCAATGTGGAGCGCACGACACGCTGGCCGCGCAGGGTGCCGTCGGCGACCACGACGACCGGGGTGTCGGCGGGACGGCCGCCGGCCAGCAGGGCATCGGCGAAGGCACCCGCCCTTTCCACGGCCATCAGCAGCACTATCGTGCCGCGCAGCCTGGCCAGCGCCGGCCAGTCGACCAGCGATCGAGGATCATCCGGCGCGACATGCCCCGAGACAACCACCACCTCATGCGCGACCCCGCGGTGTGTGACGGGCACGCCGGCCAGCGCTGGCACCCCGAACGCGCTGGTCACGCCCGGTACCACGGTCACCGGCACGCCAGCCTCGGCGCAGGCGAGCAGTTCCTCGAAGCCGCGCCCGAAAACGTACGGGTCCCCGCCCTTCAGCCGGACCACGAACTTGCCGGCGAGTGCCTTCTCGATCAACGTCTGGTTGATCACGGCCTGGTTGGCCGCCCGGCCGTACGGGATCTTGGCCGCGTCCACGATCTCCACCTGCGGCGGCAGCTCGGCGAGCAGGTCGCGGGGCGCCAGCCGGTCGACCACCACGACGTCGGCGCGCGCCAGCAGCCGCCGACCCCGCACGGTGATCAGCTCGGGGTCGCCCGGACCGCCGCCGACCAGCGCCACGCCGGGCAACTGATCCACCGGGCGTTCCGCCTGGTCC